>JAMCVO010000703.1:906-3965 GCA_023475715.1 Actinomycetota bacterium | reverse complement strand
TTTGTGATAGCCTGACTGCAGTAAGTTTTGTTCAATATGCTCTTCAAAGTTCTGCTCTTTGTAAGATTGTGGACTCATACTGCCACATCTCTTACATCGATTTTTCCTGTTACTGCCTCTGAAATAAGTGACTGACGATATTCTTTTAAAAGTTCAATTCTCTTGTTTTCTTTTTCTATAAGGGTATCAATTTTTTGGATTTGTGAGTCAAGGTAATCTACAATTTGTCGTTGTTCCGTCTTACTTATTTTTATTAACAAAAAACTTTTAATATTTTGAAAATTCAGCCCTTCCTTACCGCTACCTGTGTTATTTAAATAAATTTGAATTTGACCCAAATCAGAACGAAGGCAATAATATAGAAATTTTGTAAGAATCATTTCATTTGGTCTGATTATACAAACATGCTGATTTACATTATATTCTGCGGAATTCGGAGTAATATGAAAGCACCTTCCAATCGAAGCACCTGTAATGTTAAATAAAACATCATTTGGAATAACTTTGCTACTTGACATTTGTTCATGAATTTCTTTGGAGATGAATACTACATCATCTAATTCTAATCCATAAAATTGAATGTTTTGGCTTCTTAAAAATGGTATACCCTCATCGCAGTAAACATTACTGCCTCCTCTTGGAGTTACTCCACTACCCACCTTACTTATCAAATACTTTAATTGTATCAAGCTCCAATGACTTGGTATTTTTCCAATCCACTCAACTCCGCTATCCTTCATTTCAACATTTGGATTTAGACCTTTGGTTACACAATGATTTATAAGGGAGGTGCGTTTTTCTTTGAGCAATTCAATCTTTTGTTTTGTTTTTTCAATTAATTCATCAATGAGTTTGGTCCTATTATTAAGAAAAGAGACAATTTTTTCCTGCTCTGAGATTGGCAATTTAGGAATAATTATATTTTCTATATCTTGTTTTGTGACGCCACCCTGAGCCCCACCAGATTGATTGGAAAGTATTTGATATTTTTGAGAAGTTAGATAATAAAAAATAAACCAAGAAAGATAATCTTTTGAATTTTCTATTCCAATTATTGACTGGTTTATCGTTGAATTGAATGTTAAGTGTCCAATATTTGAACAAGTTGCTCCGGTAATTGCAATTAACACGGAGTCCTTTTTTACCATTTTTGTAGATGAATTTTTTAATGCATCGTCAGTTATATATTTATCGACATTATCAATGTGTATTGTATTATACTGAACTTTTCCAGATTGTAACCATGGAATATTTCCATTCCAGTAATCATTATTATCTGTTGATGGTGTTCCACCACAAATAATTTTTCCTGTATATTTTATTTTTGAATTATGCCAGTGTTCTGGTATGTTTTCAATCCAATCGATACCGCTATCCTTATATTCAGGATATGGTTTTTTCATTTAAGTATCTCCTTAAGAAGACCTTCTGTTTCCTCTTCCAGCTTTAACAGGTCCTTGTTAATCTCATCAAGTGGCCTGAGTGGCTTATATTCATAAAAATACTTGGTAAAGTTTATCTCATACCCTCTTTTATCTTTTGACCTATCCATCCAAGCATCAGGAAGGTGCGGTTTTACCTCTCTTTCAAAATACTTATCAACATCTTCTTTTAATGGAACTCGTTCATGATCTCTTTTTGATGGATCAGGTTTTGGATGTTTGTTTTTATCACCGGCCAGAGGTTGTTCTATCGTAACTTTTGTATAACCAAAGTCATCATTATCAAAAATTTTGCAGTATTCACTTTCTTTAAAACTGGTATAAATTTGGGTTATATCTTTTATCTGATCACCTGAAATAAACTTTCTCTTATTTCCTAAACTCTTTTTCATGTTCTGGTAAAAGGATATGGCATTTATTAACTGGACTTTACTTTTTCTCTTTTCAGGTTTATTGTTTGTTACGATCCAGATATAAGTTGAAATTCCGGTGTTATAAAAAAGTTCAGTAGGAAGTGCTATTATTGCTTCAAGCCAGTCATTTTCTATAATCCACTTTCTAATATTGCTTTCACCACTTCCGGCATCACCTGTAAATAATGGACTTCCATTAAATATTATTGCAATGCGACTACCGGTAGGTTCCATTTTTGAAATCATATGCTGCAAAAAAAGAAGAGCTCCATCGCTTGACCTTGGTAGGCCTGCAGAAAAGCGGCCATATGGGTCACTTGCTTCATTTTCAATAAATTTTTGTTCTTTTTTCCAGCTTACTCCAAAGGGAGGATTACACAGCATAAAGTCAAAATTTTTACCTCTGAATTTATCCTGTGTAAAGCTATTTCCTTGAACAATATTTTTCTCATCTTCACCTAACATTAAAAAGTCTGATTTTGCTATGGCATATGTTTGCTCATTTAATTGCTGGCCATACATAACAATGTCTAAGTCTGGATTTATATTTTTTTCAATATGATTTTTTGCTACTGTTAACATTCCACCGGTACCACAAGCTGGATCATAAACTGTTCTTATAAGGCCTTTTCCGGATAGCTCATCTTTATGTTCGGAAAACAGTAGATTTACCATAAGTCTTATAACCTCACGTGGTGTGTAATGCTCTCCTGCTGTTTCATTTGACATTTCTGAAAAACGGCGAAGTAACTCTTCAAAGATATAGCCCATCTCATGATTTGATACCTTATCTGGATGTAGATCTATTTCAGTAAATTTGGTTATAAGTAGGTACAGCAAGTCATTATTTGCAAGTCTTTTAATAAGTTTATCTATCTGAAAATTCTCAATTATATCCTGAACATTTTCACTGTAGCTGTTTCTGTAATTATTAAAGTTTAACTCAATTTGTTTTGCATCCTGAGAAAGTCTTTTAAGGTCGTAATGTGAGGTATTATAGAAGTTTTTTCCACAGGTGGCTTGAAGAAGTATTTGAGATGGATCCTGGAGCTTATCCTTGAATTTCTCATATGCTTCTATTACTTTATCCTTGCTGTCTTCCAGTACGCAGTCAAGTCTTCGAAGCACAACAAAGGGTAGGATTATATCTCCATATTCATGAAAAAATAAATGTAATGAAAATTATAAAATAAGTCCTTTAGAA
>JAMCVO010000703.1:0-896 GCA_023475715.1 Actinomycetota bacterium | reverse complement strand
CACGCAGTATATCGTCTGCTACTTGCCAGATAAAATTGGCCTTTCCCGTGAAATTTTCCATAGCTTTTAATTTTTATATTAATTTTAATTATTGGCTTAAATAAAAAACAAGAAAAGTATCTGCGATTAATTTAATATTTCAATTATATAGAATTAGCCATTTTAATGGTAGAAAAAAAGATATTTTTGGTAAATGGTATAAATCCTTTACCTTGATATAATCGTGTCTTGGGGGCGTGTGCACACGGTATAAACAGCTATTATAATTGGACATTCCTGGAGTTTTTTTACCGCACAAACTGGTTAAAGCTGTTCATGGCAGCTTCGACCTCTTCATTTGCCAGGGTCACGTAAATTTGAGTAGTCAGGATGTTACTGTGGCCGAGGATCATCCTGAGAGCTTCCAAGTTCTTTGATTGTATGTAAAATGACGTGGCAAACGAGTGCCGCAGGCTGTGCGGTGAAACATTTTTGTTAATACCAGCTTTAAGAATGTATCTTTTAACAGCAAGTCCTACATATCTGTTACTTACCTGGTGTCCTCTTAAGGTGCAGAAAAAGTACTCACTTTTAGGTTTAATAATCTTCCATCTTTTCAAAATTTCTGAGGTATATCCATTAGGAATTGTTAAGTCTCTGTCTACTCCACCTTTTCCATTTACCACTCGAAGTTTGTTTTCGGTCAGATTTATATGACCTGGTTTTAAATTGGTTACCTCTGATACACGCAATCCAATGTTTAACATGACTGTCATCATAGCAAGGTTTCGAAGTCCTGTAGAATATCTTGGATTTGGAATTGATAAAAGTTTTGATGCCTCTAAACTGTTTAAAATTTCCGGCAGTTTCTTTCTCCGTCCATACATAATAAGCTTCTCTCCGTTATCAAGAAGGAA
>JAMCVO010000064.1 GCA_023475715.1 Actinomycetota bacterium | reverse complement strand
ATATTATTAAGAGTAATAAATCAATAAAAATTTTAATAAAAAAATTAAAGTTTATTTGCAAATAATTTATAAAATTGAAAGCTAAGATAGGAAAAAGATATTTATAAATGTATAAGTTTGAGTTATTAGAGAAGAGTTAAAAGATGAGTATATTGTATACACACGAGAGAAATTTTGGTTGTAGATTAAATGAATTTATTTATAAAGGGTTAAAAATACTAATTCTAGAAAATGAAAGAATCAGGGTTAGTATAATAGTTGATAGAGGTACAGATATTTTTGAATTTTTATATAAACCAAAAGATATTGATTTTATGTGGAGATCTTTCAGAGGGATAAGAAGTTTAAATTTTCTTCCTGGAAATTATCTTAATGAAGGGAATTTTTCAGAATTTTATTATGGAGGTTGGCAAGAACTTTTTCCTAATGCAGGAGATTCGGGAACTTATAAAGGTGTCCGTCTCCCTTTGCACGGCGAATTGTATTCGGCTTCCTGGGAATATCAAATTGAACAAAATGAACCAAAAGAGGTAGTTGTAAAATTTTATATAAGAACGTACAGGTCACCTTATTTGGTAGAGAAAATTTTAAAAATCAAGTCAAAAATACCTGTTTTATATATAAATGAATGTATTACTAATGAAAGTAGAGAAACTCAAGATTTTATGTGGGGTCATCATCCAGCTTTTGGTCCACCATTTCTTTCTGAAAATTGCATTATAGATTTACCAAAGTGTGAATTAATAAATGATAAAGTAAATATATCTCCTACTACTGGAAGGTTAGCTATTGGCTATAAATCAAAATGGCCGATTACAAAAGGTAGAAAGAATGAAGATATTGATTTAAGTATGATACCTTCTATTAAAGCTAATTCTCACGATCTAGCATATATATATGGATTCAAAGAAGGCTGGTACGGCATAACTAATAGAGAATTAAAGGTTGGTTTTGGCCTTAGATGGGATAAAGATATCTTTAAATATATATGGTTCTGGCAAGTGTATGGTGGTGCAATTGCATATCCTTTTTATAGTACCACATATAATATAGGCCTTGAACCAAATTCATCTTATCCTCCTGGAATAGAAAATGCAATAAAAAATAAAACTAGTCTGAAATTAGAACCAAAAGAGAAATTGAAATTAGAAATGATAGCAGTTGCTTTCGAAAGTGGAACTGGAATAAAGAAAATAGATGAAAACGGAAATGTTTATATTAGGTAAAAAAATTGTTTAAGTAATTTTATAGAAAATTTTAAAGAATCATTTAATAAACTATTACGGAATTATCCCTTGACATGTCATGCCAAGGGATAATTCCCATAAAGTTTAATAGAAGGAATAAATGAATTTGATGAAAGAAACCGACAGGAAAAATATTTTGAAATTTTGTATTATTGTTTTTATTTTAACCTCAACAATGCTATTTACAGGATGCCAAACACAGCAAGCATTTGATAACACATCCACAGTGGAAACAAAAGTACCGGAAACAATTGAATCTGTTTCCAGCACAACTTCAATACAAGGTAGTGAGACTGCCATGCAGGATACAACTGAATATTCTTCAAACGAAACTTTCATACAAGACGAGACAACTGTCTTGGAAACTGTTGAAAAATTCAGCGACCAACTGATTACTGGCAATATAAATATATTCAGCGGGCTTGAAATATCTGATAAGATACTAAATTCAAGACCAATCGTAGTAATGATTGAAAATACTCCTGATGCCCGGCCCCAATCCGGTTTAATCAATGCTGATATTGTTTTTGAAGTAGTGGACGAAGGTGGAATCACAAGATTTGTGGCTGTTTTTTCTTCTTATGACGCTGCTCTTGTGGGGCCAGTCAGGAGTTCAAGACCCTATTATGCTGAAATAGCAAGAGGCCTGGATCCCGTCTATGTTTTCTGGGGAACAGCCACCCAGTTTTACAAAATCATTGAAATGTTAGGATTAAATTATTTTTCACCACTTGGGGATCAGACCGGTTACAGCAACATAGTTGCAAACCTTGCAGTTAATGGAATTGACAGCAAAAGGGACCCGTCAAGAGTCTCACCTCATAACGCATATACATTTACACCAAGAATCAAAGAACTCGCTAAAAAACTTGGTTATTCATTGGAGGGCGGCCAGTCTCCATTATTATTCAAGTTAGATGCTTCAGGGCTTGAAAGAGGGGACATTTCAAAAATAACAGTTGATTTTTCAAGCTCTCAATATATAACCGAATTTAACTATGATAGTGAAAGTAATACTTATGTAAGGTCAGTAGCAGGCTCTCCCAGTATTGACAGAGAGAGCGGAAAACAAATAACCTTGAATAATATAATTGTTATGGTCACTGATATAGTAAATTCTGGTGATAAAGCTGGCCATATGATTGTTCGAACTACGCAGCAAGGCAATGCATATTACTTTTTTGACGGGAAAGTTCTGGAAGGAACTTGGAGCAGATATAGTGCTCTGAAACCTTATAAGTTCAAAGATAAAAATGGCAACACTGTTCTTTTCAATAGAGGTAAAACTTGGATTGCAGTGGTATCAGGAGTTGAAAGACTAAACTATTGATTTAATAAAACAAAACAGTTGTCTATTACCCTTTTATGCTATATTTACTGTTGATTTATAAAAGAAATAAAAACCTTTTACTGGCAGGTGCCAAAGTAAGAAGTTCCTTCAATCATAGTTACACCTTTTGATGAAAACCAGAAATTATTTGCCGCATCATCGTTTGCCTCCTGGACCATATCAATCTGAATTACATAGGTCCCTTTATTTAATACATCTTTTATCTCAACATTTACGGTAGCAATTTCTCCCGGCTTTACATCATGAGGCAATACAGTTCTGATAGTATTATCATATTCGGTAAAGCTTACGTCCTGGCCATAAAAATGGTAACCAAATCTGACAAGATTGGGTATATCTGTTCTCCAAGTAAAATCTGATGTATTTTTAACTTCGACTGTAACCATATTTATTTTATTTATACACATAAATGAAGGTATTGCACCAGTCATTTCAGCACCTATTTTTGTAATTTTTTCAGCAGTAATGGCAGGCTGAACTATTTCTGTGGTTTCTGAAGAGGCAGCTGTCGTTATTGATGCTGCAGTTGTTTCTGGTGCTGTTGTTTCAACTGTAGCTGCAGAAGTAACAGTGACCCTTTTACATCCAATCATTGGAAACGTAACTATAAATGCCACTATAAATAAGGCCAGAATTATACCAGCATATTTTCTTTTCATGACTGTTCCTTCAATGATTTATTACATAAATAATAGATAAAGAGTAATAATTATAACACTCCGGGATATTTGTTAAATGCTGAATAAATACTTTAGATTTGCAAGTAGTTTAAGAAATAATCAATGTATTTGTTCATAAAAGGGTAAGCCTAATAGTATTTTGTAGTGTTACCAAGCATTTTATTGGTATAATTATTAATCAAATAATTTATTATGTTTAATCATATTAGGAGAAAAATTAAAATGAAGTATTCAAATCTTGGAAACTTTCTGAAGATAGTATAAAAAAATTGGATGAAATATGGCCTGGTCCAGGCGGAGAAGCGCCCAAAGCTTATGCCTGGTAGGTTCAGTATAACAGAAATTGAACAGCGTATTAGAAATAATTAAAAAAAGAAGAAGTGTAAGAAAATACAAAAAAGGAATGGTTAAACTGGATAAAAAGATCTATTAATGATTATTCAGGTGAAAGATTATCTTAAGAGTCTATGATGAATACTACCTTAAATTATTCTGAACAAATTACTCAAAAACATAATTGCACTTGTGGAAAAAATTGCATTAATTGCGATGCAGAAAGCTTGTCTGTAAGCTGCGGTTGTGATATGGAATCAAAACAATATGAATATCCGCTTGGAGAAAAATTATCACATGAGCATCATAACAAGGGTGAGGGCGATACTCATAATATTTCAAAATTAAGCCATCAGGATCATGAAGCAGCAATGACAGACCCCCAAATGGCAAAACAGATGGAAAAAGATATGGCAAGAAGATTCTGGATTTCACTGATTTTTTCAATTCCGATTCTACTTTATTCACCCCTTGCAGTAAATATATTCAAAATCACTCTTCCAAGCCCTATACCCGTAAATTGGCTAATGTTAATTCTTACAACTCCTGTGGTGTTCTGGACCGGCTCTATTTTTATTACCGGAGCATATCATTCTATAAAAAATAAAAAACTTAACATGTCCGTTCTGATTTCAACCGGAGTTATGGCTGCCTACCTGTTCAGTGTTTTTATAACTATATTTACAGGCGGTGAGACTTTTTTTGAAGCAGCAGCAATGCTTATTACATTTGTATTGTTTGGTCACTGGATGGAGATGAGATCACGCCGTGGGACCTCAGATGCCCTTCGGGCACTGCTTGCTCTTGTTCCGCCTCAGGCAACTGTTCTGAAAGAAGGCAGGGAAACAGTAATTCCAACAAGTGAGTTAAACATAAGTGACATAGTACTTGTAAAACCCGGAGATAAAATATCTATAGACGGAGAAATTGTAAATGGAGAAACAACAATAGACCAGTCTATGGTAACAGGAGAATCCATTCCTGTTAATAAAAAAACCGGCGATAAAGTCATTGGGGGATCAATAAATAAAACAGGTTCTGTGCAATTTAAGGTAACCCAAACAGGAAGTGATACGGCTCTGGCTCAAATAATCAAATTAGCCGAGCCTGAAAAATACA
>JAMCVO010000632.1:309-4762 GCA_023475715.1 Actinomycetota bacterium | reverse complement strand
GGATCCCTGATGATAGACTACAAATCAAGATTCCCCGCACTATTTATTGCTTTTCCTGGTGGGGAAGATGAGATGGGGGGCTGCCTTGCTTCCGGAAGAGGTTTTGTGCATATAAGCGCTGGTGGCAGTCTTGAACCATGTCCGTTTGCACCTTATTCTGATACAAATCTTAAAAACTTATCCTTAAAGGATGCACTTAACTCTGAATTTTTAAAGAAGATACGTGAAAGTCATGAAACCTTAAAGGGAACCAGAGGCGGTTGTGCACTTTGGGAAAACAGGGAATGGGTTAAATCACTTGTAAATAAAAAAGGTAATGTATCAGATAGAGGTAATAAGATATAATCATGATATATTAAGAAATCCTCTCCATTCATAAAATATTAAGATTGTGATATATTTAAATTGTTTTAAATCTTAAAAATCTCGGCTTATTGTATTTTTATATTCCGCAAATAATTTTAATTTTAGCATGCTGGCTAAAAAGGTAATTTTATGAAAATGAAGTATAAAAAATCTTTTTCTGTTTTAACGGGCTTATCACTTTTATTTGTAATGCTATCACTTCTGTCCTTAGCCTCCTGCATAACTTCATGTTCCTCAGAAAAGAAAGATATTATAAATTCAGCAAATGTAAATAAAACTGGTTCAGTAGATAATTCTGAAAATATATTTCCGGAATATGATGGATTCGTGAATGATTTTACCAATACATTAGACAACAGCTGGAAAACAAAGACAGAGCAGTTTGTCCAGAGCGTAGAAAAAAGTACCGGATGTGAAATTGCTGTAGCAATAATTAGCAACCTCAATGGTTTGACGATAGAAGATTATGCAGTCTGAAAAAACCTGCAGATACTGTGATTTTCATGAAATAAAAAACAAAATAATTCCTAAACTTTCAAAAACATCCGGAGGTAGTTCTTCTTCATCAGGCAGCAGTTCAGGCGGTTTCCATAGTTCCGGTAGTTCAGGCAGTTCAGGTTTCGGCGGGGGATCTTCCGGCGGCGGAGGGGCAAGCGGCAGATGGTAGGAGTGTGCATATTTTAATGTATTGCAAATACATTAAATAATACGTATAATTTAGATTGCTAATTATTGGCTAAGGTGAATTTCCATATATGAAAAGATTAAATATAAAACTAAAACGAATTTTTGGATATGAAAAGATTAAATATAACTTTACCCGATAAAGTTGCTGAAGCAGTAGAGGTTTATCAGAATAAGAGTAAATTTATTGCAGAAGCAATAATTGAAAAAATTGAAAAAGATAAAAAAGAAAAATTAGACGAGCTTCTTGTTGAAGGTTATAAAAGTGAATGCGATTCTAATAAGAATGTGAATCATGATTGGGAAGATGCAACTCTGGAAGGATGGCCTGATTGATTAATTACCCCAAAAGAGGTGAAATCTGGCTGGTATCATTGGATCCTGTTGCGGGACATGAGATAGGGAAAACCAGGCCGGCATTAATAATTTCAAATAATAGAAATAATGAGTACGCCTCAACCGTTACCTTGATCCCAATAACAACTTCTATTGATAAGATATATCCTTTTGAAGTTTTTATTCCCAAAGATGCTTCAGGATTGCAAATGGATTCTAAAATAAAGTGTAATCAAATAAGAACAGTTGACAAGTTAAGACTGGTTAAGTTTGTAAGCGATATTTCAGCAGAAAAATTAATTAAGGTCGAAGAAGCCCTTTTGATACATATTGGAATTTCCGGATTTTAATTTTAATTCTTTTCATTAACTTAGAAAAGCCGCAAAAGATTATATATGCTTTGTCGTATTCTCCTGAATAGATTTACACGAAATATTTTTTAACTGTGCAATATACACTTTTTATTTCTATTTTGCAGCATATACTTTTGTTAAAAATTCTATTATCTGTTTCGTCTTATTAATAATAAGATGGCCTGTATCAGGAAGCATGTTTGCTGTAAGAAAAGGTACCAATTTTGTCAGGCGCTTAATAGTTATTGTGGAATACAGCATTACATCCTTGTCACCGACCATTAAAAAAACAGGCATGGTTAATTTTTTTAAATCTTCATCGCTAAATAGTGGAATTGAAATGACAGGATTAAAGTTTCTGGAAACCAGGATGCTGAAATTAATTACTTCATCAGGCACAATTTCTTTTCCGTTAATTCTTTTTATAATTTGTCTTAAACCCCATTGCCCCATGAACATAAACGGCAGCATGAATAGCGTAAACGATGTTTTCTGAGGGCTAACACCTGCCGGGCAAAGTAACACCAGTTTTTCTACCCGTTCAGGATAAGCGGTTGAAAATTTCAGGGACATCCAGCCTCCAAGAGATAAGCCAAGCAGCGATGTTTTAGTAAGATTTAATGAATTAAAAACTTCATTAAGCCATTCTGCGTAATCCGGACTGCTTAATTCATACCTGATAGCCTCACTTTTTCCTGGTTCTCCCGGGATATCAACTGCATATACACGATAGTACCGCGATAACTCGGCGATATCACCCCATCCACATCAACGAGTTTGTGCTTGAACCATGCAGCAGAATCAGCGGCGGGAGAGATTTTCTGCCGCAAGCAATGACAAAAGTATTTCCATGCCAGGTAGATATGGTCAGTGGTTCATATGGTACAGGCCATCTTTTAAGTAAAATATCGTATTCCGAGAGTATGGCTTCCCGCCCTTTATCTGTTTTAAAAACTGGCTGATTTTTCATCTTATTTGTCTCCTGAGTATATACCGGTTGCCAATTCTTTCTTAAGCTTTTTCACCCAACCGAGCTCATTTTCATACGTATGGATAATGTTTTCATGAATACTTTTCCACAGGTATTTCTCCCTATTGGTCCTGTCTGGAAAATTATTAGCCCGACTGGCCTTTTCCTGATGCATCAGAAGCTGGAGGTGCACTTCTTCTTCATATTTTTCCAATAAATCATTTAGTTCATCTTTATTTAATTGATCCGCCCAGGCAAGCTGAATCAGGAAAGTGTTTTTAAGAGCAGGAGGTTCCGGTATAGACATAATCCATTGTTTAAGCTCTTTTTTTCCTTTTTCGGTAATTTTATAGATCTTTTTAGAAGGAGCATTATCCTGATGCTGAACTTCACTTGTGACAAGTTCTTCTTTGTGCAGCGGGATAAGCATTTTATAAATCTGATTGCTGTTTCCTGACCAGTAAAATGCCTCAGAATCGGCAATTATCTTTTTCAGGTCATATCCGGTAAATGACTGCCAGCTCAACAATCCCAGCATGGCATGTTTAATTGACATAATCATTATCTCCCTTACTTTTATATGTTGTTTGTAATATAGATTAATAATAACATAGGTTAAATTTAACCGTCAATCATTCTGTAAAGAAATTTTCTGGATTTTATTATTAATATTTGTTTCCTTTTGTTTTATTTTAAGCTGGCGAAGCGAGTCTATTTTTTCTTTTTAAGAAAATCAGTGATGCTTTCTCGTAACCTGTTATTTTATGATCTTTAAACTCATAGACTTTATCAATAAGACCACTAAGGAACTCCCTTTATATTGTTATTTCTATAATACAGAAGTATTATTATTAAGTTTACTGTAAATCAATTATTCATAGCTATATTTATGGAATCAGCTAAAGTTAAAAGACAATTGATTCTTGGATGGATTGCAGCTATTCTTGTGCTATTAATCTCTTCATTGTGGGCTTATTGGGGAGGAATAGAAAACTTTCACGAAGGCTGGTACAGTAAAAATATATGGGAAAATATTTTTATGATGTTTATCCAATACTGGTTATTTACCCTTGTATTTATAATAATCGGGCTTATTGGTGTTCGTTTCCCGGGCTTATTGGTGTTCGTTTCCCCAAAGTATCGCTCCCCTTATGTATCGTAATTGGAATCGGCGCAGCAATATTCTTTTCCGGAGCCAGTTTCAGTGCACTATGGGCAATGTTTATCATACCCCTTACAGCTATAGGACTTCTTTTCTTCTTTGGCAGGGCAAAACCCAGAAAGCTTGCTTACATACTGATCATGGTACTGCCAATAGCGATGCTTATTGTTACCAGTACCTTTGGGATAGTAAAATTATCCAAAAGAATTGATGACGGCAATTATGGTCAAAGGATAACAGAGGCAGGAAGCAATTGTCTGGTGTGGGCATCCAGAGGTCCGGGATGGCCGGACAGGGGAGTAAGTTATTATGAAGCAAAAGAAATATGTGCTCATCTTAACGAAGATGGTACCATGTTGCTTGATGAAAAAGTAAATATATGGCGCCTGCCTGCTGTTGAAGAAGCGGTTGCCTCCCAAATGATTCATGGAGAATACGCCGGAGGCGTATGGGATTCTGAAAATAAAAAAGCAAAATACAAACTCACTCCTGATAAAGAGACTCCGTTGTGGGATCCTCATTCAAAAATCATCTATTACTGGACAGATACAATTGCAACTAAGGACAGCGCCTATATCATAG
>JAMCVO010000632.1:0-299 GCA_023475715.1 Actinomycetota bacterium | reverse complement strand
TTTTTATTTTCAGAGCTGTTAAGGATTGTAGTGATCAGGCATGATTGTTAATATAACTTATAAAAACCATGTTTATAAAGCCTTTCCATATTAATGAACATGCAGATATTTTCAAATTAGCAAATTGTCAATAAAAATTGTTAAGATGATTATAAAAAAATATTTTCATCTTTTTTATGTTACCGGTTCAAAATAGATTTCATCATTTTTCTGGATAATATGCTTCTTCCAGTTTTTGTCATCAGTTTTGGGATAGTCACATCTTTGATGAGTACCCCTGCTTTCCGTTCTTAATATTG
>JAMCVO010000198.1 GCA_023475715.1 Actinomycetota bacterium | reverse complement strand
TTTATTTCTGCTTTTTCATGACTATCAAGAATTTTTAATAATTCAAGCCCTGTATAACCTGATGCTCCCACAATGGCTGTTTTTATTTTTTCATTCATCTGTAAGCCTCTTTTAAAAAGTTCTTTCTATTTTTTAATAATTTGCATATTATACATAAAACTTACATATTATGCAAATAAATATAAAAATTTTTTTGAATCTAATAATTATAAATTAAAAATAAATGTAATAAACCTCATCAACTAATGTTGTAAAACTGATGCTATAATCATTAAAAAAATATATGAAAAGTTATTATGGAGAAAAATACATTTGCATTTTCGTTGTAATTAAAAAAAATTCCTCACCATTGACTTTGAAAAAATATTTACAAAAGTGAGGAATTTTTATTTGTAAAAAATATATTTGAAAAAGAAAGACTTAAATATCAAGATATGCTCTTGATTTGCTCTTCAAGATTAAAAATCTTTTTAACCTTTATAGTTCTATTTTTATTAGGGTTTTCTGTCTCATCTTCCATAAACGGCATAGTAATTTCAATCCATTTTTTAAAAATATCTTCTTTTTCTAAAATTCTTCGGGATTTTTTGAAATTTTCTGCCATTACATAAACAAAGACATAGTCACCATAAAGCCATGCAATTTCTCTCTTTATACCAGAATTAGTAATTGCTTTTAATAATTAAATACAAGCTTCTTTATGTATCTTTATGTATTCATTTCTATTTTCTTTCTTTAATTTTCTTACAAACATTACATGTTCCATATTTATATTCTCTATAAGACAAAAAATCATGTGTAATTATTATTTCGTTAAAATTTTTAGTTAAGGTTTTTTAATATATCTTAAGAAAATTATTTTGCAGTTTTAAACCTTGTTCTTCTTATATAATCTTCCTGATATTTCTTATCAAGATTTACAAAATGAGCCGTATATCCTGTAACTCTTATTACAATATTGTAATACCTCAAGGGATCTTTTTGTGCGCGTCTTAATTTTTCTACCGAGACAATATTTAAGTTCACCTGCACACCGCCTTTTTCAAAAAAAGAGGTAATAAGGGCTTCAATAGTTTCAACAGGGTTCGTACCTTCTGCAAAAAAAGAAGGATCAGACTCAAACTGCAATGGACCGCCTATAACTTTGTTTAAGGGCAGCTTAGCCATTGAATTCATTGTAGCAGTAATCCCATTAACACTTCTGCCGTGCATTGGGTTTCCTCCCTGAGCAAAAGATTCTTCTTTTATTCTGCCATCAGGTGTTGCACCAAGTATTGGACCTGCAAGGGCGTGCCCCATAAACATAAAAAGTGATGGTCTGAAATGAAAGCCTTTTGAATTTTTGTAACTTTTCAATAAATCTATAAAGTGATTAGCGACCTTTACTGCTAAATTATCAACTTCATCTTCATCATTTCCATATTTGGGTACTTTTAAAATCTCCCGTCGCATCTCTTCAAACCCTGCAAAATTTTCATTTACTGCTTTATGCAAATCCTGAAGAGTTATTTTTTTATCTTCAAATACCAGTTTTTTTATTGCAAAGAGAGAATCTACAACATTTGCCAAACCTAATATATTGACTGAAGTATAGTTGTATATTCCTGTACCTGTATCGGTAATATCTTTACCTGCTTCTATGCAACCATGTGTTTGCGAAGCTCCAACTATTTCAGGCCAAACCAAAGGCTGCCATTTATATTCAGCATTTTTTACATCTCTTAATGCTATAAGAGCATTTTCTACTTCCTGACAATAAAGATTCCATAAGCCTTCAAACTTTTCTATATTTTTTTCTACAGCTTTATTGAATGCTTGCAGGAAACACTGGATAATTACAATACAGTTCTTATCCTGATCACAATACTCTTTACCAGGAATGCAGTACCACTGACAGCCGCTATAAGAAACATTCCAAGCATCTTCAGGTTTAACACCGGAATATATTTCAGATTCTCTCATTACATCATAATTTACAAGAGTTGGTATGCCAGCTTTATGCCTGTAAAGAACCTCACAAGCATACCTGAAGAAATCTTTGTCAATATCGCTATGCCACATCACTCCTATAGGTACACCGTTATCTTCACCAATTATGTCATAAGCTTCAAGGCATACCCAGCTTAGCTCATTAGTATTATCTTGAAGTTCCTCATTTCTTCCTGCCAAAGCAAAAAAACTGCCGCCATATTTTAGATAAATCTCAGCTATTAACTCTCTTGCTAACTGCCTTGTAATGATTCCTTCATTCATGTCTTTGATATAGAAATCTTTTAATAGTTGGTCCAGTCTTCCATATCCATTACCATGGCCAATCATACGGTCAACTATTTGATAGAATTCAATCCACTGAACTGCTTCTCTGAAATTTGAAGGAGGATTTGTTGAAATATTTTCACATACTTTTGCAATTTTTAAATAATTTTCCCTGGCATCTTTATCAGTTTCTATATTTGCTAATGATTTAGCTTTATTTGCATATTTTTTTATATATCTAATTACAGATCTATAAGTTGTCTCAGCAGCTCTAAGGTATGATGCTTGCTTTTTTTCACCAAGTTTTTCATATTTTTTACGGTATTTAATTACTTTATCGACAATTCCTTGCCAGCCTAAACTTAAACCTATGCTAAGATCCGGACATGTATGAGTAAGGCTGCTTCCTCCTGAACCAGCCTTCATAGCTTTCATGCCTAAAGCATCAATCTCTTCAGGATATTTTAATTCCCTTGCTTCATCAAACCTCCAATGAAACTCTCCAACAATATATTCATTCGGATATATTTCTGCAGGATTGTTCTCAAGAAAATATTCAAAATCCTGCGCCCAGTTCTCAGGATCATGTTTTAATCCAACTTTAGATGAAGGCAATTCCCTACCCGGAAATGGATATCCGACACCTACTCTTGCATCATGATCTCCTACGACTACCCTTTCCTCTGTTGGTATAGCATGCTCTCCAGTATCTGGTACAAATGATGCGGAACCAGGAGACCACTGATAAATACCATGCAGCACTCCATCATAGTATAAATCCCGCTTACCTTCTTTGATAAGCTGAAGATATCTTGGAATTAATTTTTTTATTCTCTCACTTGGTCCAATTTTTTCTTTTAATAAAACAGTCATTCAATCACCTCAATGATAATAAGTTTAAAAATTTTTAAATTAAATTAATGATAGATATATAATTTTTTTCTTGCCTTGATCTATAAAAAACTATCTATAAAAAACCTCTCCTGCTCCATTGGATTCTGCCAGTTTCTTTAATTTCCTCATTACTGCTTCTGACGGAGGATGCATCTTTTTTAATATATAATCTGTATCCATCCATTCATATTTCTGTAAAGCTAAAATATTATACTTTAACAATTCATATCTTTTAACATTTTTTAACTTTGCTATAAATCTTGAAATATTTATTATGCCCTCTTCATCTTGCGTATAACCAGTTATTACTGGAGTTCTAATCCAAATTGAAATACCTGATTCATCAATATTTTGCAAATTTTGCAAAACAAAATCCAAATTACATCCTGTATATTCATATAACTTTTGCTTATCCATTTGTTTTAAGTCATATAAAACCAGGTCAACATTTTCCAAAATCTTTTTTAGAACCTCCCATCGTGCAAAACCTGAAGTATCCAATGCAGTATGAACATTGTTATATTTCAATGCTAATAAAAGCTCATTTAAAAACTCATCTTGAAGTGTAGGTTCACCTCCTGATATTGTTACTCCTCCACCTGACTTATCATAAAAAATTTTATCTTTTAACAAGACTGTCAGTATTTCATCAGTAGTTACAATCTTACCTGCAAGACTTCTTGCTCCGCTGGGGCACACTTTTACACATTCTCCGCATTTCATACAGAGATTCCTATCTGTTATGAGTTTACCCTTAACTAATTTAATTGCACCCTTTACGCATGTATCAATACATTTACTGCAACCTATACATATTTTGCTGTTCCATAATATTTCAGGATATAACTTGATAGTTTCAGGATTTTGACACCATAAACAATGCAGAGGGCATCCTTTTAAAAATAATACTGTCCTAATCCCTGGACCATCTACTGTCGAACTTCTTTCAATATTGGTTATAATTCCTTTTTCCAAAAACTATTCCTCTCATTTAACTAAAAATGTTTGAACATTTTTTATTTCACAATAAAATCCCATTTGGTTATTATTAAATACTGCGTAAAAAATATTAAGATTATAAAATATTATTATTTGTTAAAACTTCAAACATTTAATATCCAAAAATTTACACAACATATTAAGTTCATTAATAAAATCCCCGTGAGCTAATACTTGGTGGTGTCCGAAGCCTTCAATAACCAGAGAATTTACAATTTCCTGAACATCATTATCCGTTTTAACTCTTACATTATTTCCTCTCGTAATCATTTCAGTACGTTGAGCTTCCCCACTATATACTGCCATTCTATAGATTCCTTTTTTTTCATCCAACCTTGCAAATGTTACTCTTCCAGGTTTTACTGGAAACTCAGTTGTAACTCCAGGTTTCCAATTTCTTTGATCCGGGGGTGTATTTATTCTAAAATGTGTTTTTAAAACAACATTAGAATTATTTTCAGCTAAGCCTAAAGCTGCAGCTCCACAATGAAATCCTAATAAAACATTATCTTGTCTTAATAATTTTAGTACATCAAAAAAGAACGGGAGTTGCCCTGATAAATAATATAAAATCTGCATTGAAACTGTACCAAGA
>JAMCVO010000176.1 GCA_023475715.1 Actinomycetota bacterium | reverse complement strand
GGGAGGTATACGGTGCTATGATCTTCCTGACAGTTATTCCTGTAATAATTGTATTTATAATTTTCCAGAGATGGTTTGTTGCGGGCCTTACTTCCGGCGCAATTAAAGGATGATATAGGAAAGGGATATTTTAAAAATGGCCAAACATAAAATAAAAATCAAATATTCAAATGAGCGGATAAAGCAGAATAAAAAGAGGCTCGAAGCTGCTTTTGATTTCAAGCCACTGGACAGGACCCCTGTCTTATTTGGAACTTTTGAAAGATATTATTTAAAAGCAAGAAACGTTACTTATGAAGAACTTTATTCTGATTCTGATTCCATGCTGCATCAAATGATATTGAACCAGGCTTGGGCAATAGAAAATATACCTGATGACAGATGTGTCGATAATGTGATAACAATTCCCGGGCCTTGGTTTGACAACACACTGGAATCCTCTGCTTTTGGAGCAGAAGTAGCTTTTTATAGAAATGAACCCCCAAGAGTCAAACATCTAAATTTGACACTGAGGGAAGCGGCCGACCTTGAAGTCCCTGACCCATTGAGTGGATTGTACGCAAAAAAGAAAAAATATTTTTTTGAGTGGCAGGAAAAATTAAAAGATTATAGTGTTACCTTTAATGATGAACCTGGAAGGATAGAAATAGGCATACAGGAAATTGGAGGCGGAAGTCCCATATTGCAGGCGGTTGAATTGTTTGGTACAGATTTTTATGAATGGCTGCATAAAGCTCCGGAAGCATGTCATTCAATATTTGAGAAAATTACAACTTTTTTGGTCAACAAAGGTCTGTATTGGCGAAAACTGGATCCCAGGACTCCTTCAATATATCTTCTTGCTGATGATTTTGCAGAGACCATTTCTTTAGATATGTACAGAAAATTCCTGGTACCCTACAATAACCAGATTTTTGAAGTCATGGGGAAAAGTATCCGTGACGGCAGGAGTTTGCATAACTGCGGAAATTCAACGCACCTGCTTGATGCATTTGTAAATGATTTAAAGATCTCAAGTTTTTGGTTATTCGGTTATCAGGTAGACCCATACCTGGTAGCGGAAAAAATGGCAAAAAATAAAATATTTTCATGGGGTAATTTAAACTGCATGGCATTGCTGCATGGACCAGTTGAAAAAATATATGAAGAATCAATAAATTGCATAAAGGCTTTTGCTCCATATGGAGGATTTTATTTAGGAGACGGAGCTAACGTAGCACCAGATACACCTGTGGAGCATCTCCAGCAGGTCATGAAAGCAGCTTTAGATTTTGGGGAAATACCAAAAAGGTAAAATTTTATTTATCAAACATATGGATAAAAATTCTTTAAGGACAGAATTATTGCTTTTGTAACCTTGTCCTTTTTTATTTTTAAAATTCTAATTTATAGGTTTTTATAAACCCCTGAAATAAATATAAAATTTTATATATTATAAAAAGAGGAGAAAGATCAATGTACAGACAAGGACTAAATAAAGACTGGAAACTTCGATATGAAGAATTATATTATAATAAAGATTATTATGCTGAGATATCGGAAAAGAAAGATAGCTGGTATGATGTTGAGACTCTACCATGCGATATCCACATTCCCTTAATTGAAAAGGGAGAGATGGGGGATCCCGTAATTGCAGATAATTGTTTTAAATGTGAATGGATAGAAAACAAATCATGGTGGTTCAAAAAAGTATTCAGGGCTGGCAAGGAGTTAATTACATCAGAAAACAGTGAATTGGTCATTGAGGGGCTTGATGCTGAGGCAGATTTATTCTTAAATGGAGTGCACCTGGGTCACCATAAGAGCACAACGTATCCTTTTCGAAAGGACATAAGGGATATTTTAAATGAAGGTGAGAATATTCTTGTCATACGAGTTACATCAGGATTGGAGTACTATAGTGAATTTGAATTATCAAAAATAAAGGATTTCATTCGTGCTGTTTACAAGACAAGCGGTGAGCCGAGAGGCGATGATAGAAGAGTCTTTGTAAGAAAACCTTCATATGTCTATGGCTGGGATTGGAATCCGAGGATTGCAACTTGTGGAATAATGGGGGACGCAAGAATAGAAGCATACAATGAAATAGCTATAAGAAATGTCAAATTCACAACCAAAAAGCTATCGGGGGAAACTGCAGAAGTAACCGTTGAAGCAGAAATTGAAAATCTTTATCCGATAACTACTTTGGATGCTGTTGTCGACTTTGAAATCATTTTCGATGACATAACTGTCCAATCCATGCAAAAAGACCTGTTTATGACTGCTGGGGTAAATTATGTGACTTTTGACCTGACTATAAATGATGCAAAATTATGGTGGCCTAATGGATTAGGTGAACAAAATCTTTACAAAATAAAAATATCTGCAAAGACAGCTAAAGGTAGCAATGACAATTATGAGTTTAAAACTGGCATACGTACCATAAAGCTTAATACGGATAAAATAAATGGCAGCAGCCGCATGTTTTTCTTTGAAGTAAACGGCACCCCGGTATTTGGCAAGGGCGGCAATTGGGAGACTCCTGATTCCCTTTATGGAAGGATAACCGATGATAAATATGAAAGACTTGTAAGTGAGGCAAAAGAAGCAAATTTCAACATGTTTCGATTTAATGGAGTCAATGCATATGAACGTGACTACTTCTATGATTGCTGTGACCGTTATGGGATCTTAATCTGGCAGGACTTTACATTTAGCGTATCAGCTTATCCTGACGAGGTTGAATGGTTTAGGCATGAAGCTGAAAAAGAAGTAGATTACCAAACTAAAAGATTGTGTAACCATCCCTGTATAGCTCTCTGGTGTGGTAGCAATGAATGCCAATGGAGCCTTACCATGTTTTCCCTTGAAAAAAGCAGTTATTTTGAAGGCGATAAAAAACCTGCTTCACCGGGGGGGACAATATTATGGAATGAAGTTATGCCTCGTATCATACGTAATAACAGTCCTGATATACCCTTTTGGAATTCTTCTCCTTTTGGAGGCATGGATTTGAACAGCAATGAATATGGCAACAACCACCGTTGGCATGCAGGTTTCATGAATGATGATATGATAGTACGTATCACACCTGAAGAATATGATAAGATAGCCTGTAAATTTATATCTGAATTCGGATGTGTAGGGCCAACCAAGAAATCTTCCATATACAATTATTACGGGAGTGAAGATATAGATATTAAAAGTAGCATATGGAAACTTCATACTAATACTTTTGAAAAAGATACTGTAAAGGCTGCAATTGCAAAGCATTATACAGATCCGGAAACACTTTCACTTGACGGATATCTTTTATATGCAGGTTTATTTCAGGGTATGATGTTGGGGTATGCCTTTGAGTCAATGCGTAATGCCAAAAATAATTTTGGAGGACTAGTTTGGAGTTATAACGATTGCTGGGGTGAGGTTGGATGGAGCATTATAGATTATTATCTGACCCGAAAAATATCTTTCTATTTTGTAAAGCGCGCATTGGCACATAAGAAATTGATAATGAGAGAATCTGGAAATATGATCGATGTCGTATGTCTTAATGATACAAGAGATTTGCTAGAATTTGATTTGGAGTATGGGTACCAGACATTTGAGGGAGGCAAAAAAGATGCTGAGGTAAAAAGAGTAATAGTTCAACCCAGTTCAAAAGCTGCAGTAATCGCTCAATTCAAAAAAAGTTCCCATGATACTTTAAAAGGTTTATATTATGCGAGTCCGGGAAAAAGATCAGGCATGACTCCGGCTTTATTAAGATCTGCTGACTTCAGGAATTTGCTGTTATCCCATCCTGAAATCAGGATTAATGATTTAAAAGTGAACGGTGAGAATACTTTTTTCACAGTAACAAGTGATAAATATGTTCATGGCGTGCACTTTGGATTAAAGGATGATCTTCTGTTATCAGATGAATATTTTGACCTGCTTGCAGGGGAATCAAGAGGAGTAACCGTATCCGGAAAAGATGCACCTGCATCCATTGATAAGATTAATCCAAAATATGTTTATGTAAGACAATAATATTTTTTAAGACAATAGTATTTTTGATGCTTAAAAATATTGCTGTTTTTATACAAATAAGATAATGTCCCTATTAAATTGATAAAAGTTTTAATGGAATAAAAATTGCAGATTAAGAAGTACTTATCTTATCAGGTTTAGTTACGGGCTGGTCTTTATAAGATAAGATCTTTAAATTACATTAATTTATAAAAGTTTCAAATTCCTTTAATAATTGACATACCAATGGTATTAATAATATAATAAGTATTGTGTATCGAAAATAAAATATTGCAATATTTATATTTTAAGAGTAAGCATCTTGAAAAATTAATTTACATATTACTTTTTTAATAAATGAAAAATCAGAGGCTTTAACCGCAAATGCTTGACAACCAAACAATAGATTATAATATAGATAAAAGTAATCCAACCCCTTTTTATTATCAAATCCAGAAAAAAATTACTGAAGCAATTGAAAGTAACCTGTGGAAACCTGGAGAATTACTACCTTCTGAAAGAGAGCTCTCATATAATTTTCAGGTAAGCAGAATAACTACAAGAAAAGCCTTAGAAAGGCTTATGGTTGATGGTTACATAAGGAAGATTAAGGGAAGAGGAGCTGTTATTTCAAAACCTAGAATTCAGGAACAGTTGTTTAACAAGTTGATAGGTACTTATCAGGATTTAAAAGAAAAAGGATTTGATATTACTAATAAAATCATGGATTTCAAAATTATTAAAGGAATTTGAAACTTTTA
>JAMCVO010000105.1:3450-4759 GCA_023475715.1 Actinomycetota bacterium | reverse complement strand
GAGTTATAAACCTGATTTCATGGTCATTTACATTGTGGTGTTCAGGAGGAGCAATAATATTCTGGGCAGCCGACAGCAGCTTCTACCGCATGCTTACCAAAGAGAGGATAGTCCTCTCAAGCAAAGGGGATTAAATTCAGGTATAAAAAAATTGGTTCGAAATGGTTACTATGCTTTAACTTTAATTTCTCCCAGCCATTTGACCCAGGTGCTTCCCGGTTCATCTTTTGCGACTAACCTTAAAGGATAACCATGATACCTGGAAAATTCTTTGTCATTAAATTGGTATGCTATCAAAAATCCATCATTACTCAATTTTTCAATTGGGAGTGTTTGTGAATAACTGCCATCAATACTTATAAACTCAACTTTTTTAGCTTCACTTTTAACTCCGGCTAATTTTAACAGATCGATTACTTTAACTCCTGTCCAGAAACCTTTATCGGCAAAATATCCCGGACAAATCAGCACTATTTCTTCTCTGACAGATTTCATATTTTTTATTTCATCAAAAGTAAAGCTTAACTCTTTATCAACAGAACCGGTGATCTTTAAACTGTAGGTATTAATATCAACGTCTATCGGAGTTCCGGTTATATGCAAGCCTTCATAAAGATCAAGATAATTTGTTCCTTCAGTAGCAGATCCATTGGTACCTGTAGCGCTACTTGAAGCATGGGTTTCGGATGTCTGTACAGATGTTGATCCGGCTGCTTCGTTCCCGGTGGATATGGCAGACTTGACATTTTCTTCATTTTTCAGACAACCACTGGCAATTGAAGATAGCAGGAATATTATAATTAATATAAATATTATATTCAGGAATATTTTTTTTCTTATCATTTTACATATACCTTCTTTCAAATAATCATAAAATAGTTATTAAAAACATCATATCATTTAATTATCTATTCCTTTTTAAAAAACTTCTACCGGTTTTCAAAATCCATTGCCAGTTCAATATTATATGAATAAAAATCAAACCGCCGGCAGCTACTCCTGTCCATCTATGGATGAAGTTAATTATATATATCTGGTTAGAAGTAATTCCTGTTTTTAAAGCTATAAACATAAAGATTTTTGAGAATCTTATTATTCCTGTTACCAGACAGACTGAGGCTGATAAAAATATAGCCCAATTCAAAAAATATTTTACTTTGCTGCTATTTATTTTCATTAAAATTTCATACCCTCAAGCTGCCCATTTTAAGTTATTTTTCCAATACAATAATCTCTGGTAATAAATTATAATTATAATATAATTTTTTTTAAGCAGGAATAATTCTAAGTGAAAGGTAAATTAAAAGAT
>JAMCVO010000105.1:1418-3388 GCA_023475715.1 Actinomycetota bacterium | reverse complement strand
GTAAGTCTCTATCCTATCGGTGAAAAAGATATTGAAAGTAAATTAAAAGTTTTCTGGGATATTCTGAAAGATGAAAATATTGATTTTAAAATAATGCCCTTAAGTACTATAGCATGGTCAGATGATGAGGACAGGCTATTTGGTATAATATTTAAAGCATATAAAAAAGTAAGAGAAACCAGCCGTGCTGTTATGGTTACAACTACTACAACAGGAAATGATCAGGAAATAGGTAAACTTTTGAATTTTATTTAATGAATTAGCAGGGAGGTTTACGGATGGGGTGTAAATATTTCTGTTTATTTTCCTTAGTCTCGATATTTATACTTTTATCAATTTCCTGTAAGCAGACTACAACGCAAGAAATAACACCTGCCACATCGGCAATAACAACTGCATCTGTACAGAGATCTTCAGAATCTAGTGATACATCCAGTGGACTAACAGCCACCTCAGTTACATCACAGGGCTTTAAGTTCCCCAATGCCAGTGATGTAGAAAATAGATTTGGGGTAAGGGACGCTTTTCCTGGTTTACAATTCAAAAAACCTCTGGATATTGAAAATGCAGGGGACAAGAGTAGTCGTATCTTTATTATAGAGCAAAAAGGTAGCATATATAACATAGGAACCACACCTTCTATAAGGTCTGAATTATTTCTTGATATAAGCGGCCGTGTTGACAGCAGCAGTAATGAAAAGGGCCTGCTTGGGCTGGCATTTCATCCATTATTTAAGGAAAACAGGCTTTTTTTTGTAAATTATACAACCAATAATAATACGGTTATTTCAAGTTTTAGTGTGGATCCTGATAATCCTAACATTGCAAATCCTGCAAGCGAAAAAATATTGCTGACTTTTTCTCAGCCATATGCAAATCACAAAGGAGGCAAACTTGCATTTAGTCCTGATGACAATTATCTTTATATAGGAGTTGGTGATGGCGGCAGTGGAGGAGATCCGCAGGGAAATGGTCAGAATCTGGGCACCATGCTTGGTAAAATTCTTAGGATAGATATCAATAAAAGTGATGCCGGACTTAATTATTCCATACCCCCTGACAATCCTTTTACCGGGAACAGTAAGGGCTACAAGGAGGAAATATACGCTTATGGTTTGCGAAATCCCTGGCGCTTTAGTTTTGACCCTCTAACGGGATTTCTATGGGTTGGCGATGTAGGTCAGAACAGGGTAGAGGAAATAGATCTTGTCAACAAGGGGAAAAACTATGGCTGGAATATTATGGAAGGAACTCTGTGTTATAATCCTCCGTCAGGCTGCAATACCAATGGTCTTGAACTCCCGGTATACGAATACGATCATTCACTCGGAGATGCAATCATTGGAGGATTTGTTTATCATGGAAAAGAATTTCCCATGCTGGAGGGTGCTTATATTTATGGCGATTATGGATCTGGTTCTATATGGGGTTTGTGGTACAAAGAAGGAGAAAGTCCAAAAAACTTTACGCTGGCAAAAACAAATTTAAATATAACATCTTTTGGACTTGGTGAGGACAACCAGCTTTATATTACAGCATTTGATGGTAAAATACACACCCTTAAGCTTCTGAAATGAAAGAATGGCAAAATTTTTTGGAAATCCACCTTATTTTTTGGCAGAAAATTTAAATAAAGGCACATGCTTGTGACTATTTCTATCCAATATCATGATTTTAATTAATTAGCTTAAACCCCTTTTTACTAGTCTTGATACAGATAACTTCCTCAAGTGATGTGATAGGTATTCTTCAATAATTTGAAAAGCACCTTACAATAAAATTTATATCCTTTTGTCAAATGATTACTTTTCAACAATCTTCTATTACTTATTTCGATTTTTAAAGCCAATTTTAAAAAATAATAAAAAATAATTTGAAAAAAATAATAAGATAATATAATATATATTTGTATACGGAATACCGTATATTGTACACAATTATTAGGAGGTCTTATGGGATTAAATAGGGGT
>JAMCVO010000105.1:0-1408 GCA_023475715.1 Actinomycetota bacterium | reverse complement strand
AATTATACGGATTTGCCCGCCAGCCATCCGGTGCTGAATGCTTTTTGAAGGTTAAAACCACCTTCCGGTCCTTGAATTTCTATTATCTCACCTGCAAAATAAAGATTTTCCATAATTTTTGACTGCATAGTTTTCGGATTAATTTCCTTAAGTGGTATTCCGCCTTCTGTCACAATAGCTTCATTTAAAGGTAAAGTTCCTTCAATTTCGAAAGTTAATTTCTTGATAACATTTAAGAAAGCAGAAATATCAGCTTTGCTGATATTTCCTGTCTTTTGACTGGGATTGATTTTGGAAATTTCAAAAAGCTTTTTTAATAAGTTATTTGGAATATTTTCAAAGAGTATTTTCATGGTTGAGGCCGTGTCTTTCTTTGCATTATTAATCCATATTTCTTCGTATTTTTTCAATATGCGCTCAATTGGAAAATCAGGACATAGATCCAAAACACCATAAACTGTTTTTTTATTTTTTTTAAGCTTATAAACAATATTGCCAAGATTCATTATGGCAGGACCTGAAATACCGTAATGAGTAAAAATTACTCTACCGTTTTTAGAAGCGAAAGTTTTGCCTTCGGATATTATGGCAAGGCCGACATCTTTAAGCGATATTCCCATCAAATCCAGAGAAGATAAATAATTTGAAACCAGAGGTACTAAAGAAGGCGAAAGCTTTGAAATGTTATGTCCAAGATTTTTAGCTAACCTATAACCGTCACCGCAGGATCCTGTTTGGGGATAAGACATACCACCTGTTGACATTATGATTTTTTTTGAAAAAACGGAAGCTTTTATTTTGGAATCCATCTTAAAATATTCGTTATTACAAGGCAGGCTTTCTGTTTCACCAGAACAATGTGGAGAGGCTTTGGATGAAATTTTTGTTATTGTAGTGACTTCAAAATTATACCAGACATCAATATTTGCTTTTATCAGTTCAGCCTTAAGACAATTTAAAATTGTTTCTGATTTTCCACTTTCAGGAAAAATTTTATAATCCTCTTCATAAGATGGGGAAATACCTCTTGTTTTAAAAAAATTAATAAGATCTGAATTTGAAAATTCGTGGAAGGAATTATAAAAAAACATGCCATTTTTCCCGAAAGATTTAATTAAGTCCTCAAAACTGACGCTTGATGTAAAATTACATCTGCCATTGCCGGTGAGCAGCAGCTTTCTGCCCACGCTGTTATTCTTTTCAAGGATACAGATTCTTGATTTCGGATTTGTAGCAGAGGCTGATATTGCAGCCATCATTCCTGCAGGTCCGCCGCCGATAATTGTGATATCATATAGTGCAGAGCTTCTTTTTATCTTGGTATTATTTGTAATATTACCCATTGTTTAGCTGCATTCGTTGTCATATATACTAAAAATTATCGCAAAGAAAGACACGGCCTCAACCA
>JAMCVO010000537.1 GCA_023475715.1 Actinomycetota bacterium | reverse complement strand
TAACTTCAAAACCCATATTTTGGATCTTCTTTACAGATTCAAGCAAATTACTGTTTTTATTCTGATATTTGCCGCATTCTTCAAGACAGTCAGGATCCGGTGTTTCTATTCCTATAAAAACTGTAGCAAACCCTGCATCTACCATTAACTTCATTAATTTGGAATCATCGGCAAAATTAATTGAGACTTGCGTGCTTAGAATAAAGGGAAAATTTTTCTTTTTTTGCCATGCAGCTATTGCAGGCAGATATTCATTTTTAATTATGGCTTTTTGGCCAATAAAATTATCATCTGCAAAAAATACTCCTGCTCTCCAGTTTAATTTATATAAAGACTCCAGCTCAGCAATTAATTGTTCTTTGCTCTTTAAACGTGGTATTCTTCCATTAAGATGCACCACGTCACAAAACTCACAATCATATGGGCATCCTCTCGAAAGCTGTATGCAAATGGAATTATAGTTTGATAAGTTTGCAAGATTCCATAGTGGAACAGGAGTTTTTTTAATGTCAGGGAATTTTTCACTGGAATATATCTTTTTGAGAGCGCCATTTTTAAGGTCATCTATCAGACCCGGAAGGATATCCTCTGCTTCTCCCAGGACGATGACTTCCGCATCAGGAAATTCCTCAAAACCGTTAGCAAACAGAGATCCTCCGACAACAACTTTTTTACCCAATTTATGGGCTATGTTTATAATCTTACGGGTTGATTTTTTTTGGCCTATTATTGCACTTATAAAAACATAGTCAGCCCATTTAATATGGTCGTCTCTTAAATTTTCACAATTTAAATCAATTAATTTTTTTTCCCATTCCATAGGAAGCATTGCTGCAACGGTCAAAAGCCCCAGTGGAGGATATGCAGCTTTCTTTCCCAATAGTTTGAAGACTTTTTTAGGATTAAAAAAAGCATCTTCATATTCCGGATAAACTAACAAAATATTCATAAAAATTTCTTTCTATTTTCTCATTAAATTATTTATATAAGAAAGAACATTATACATTCCTTTGCAAAACTTTCCCAATCTTCTCCCACAGGATCAATTAAACCCTGGATTAGCAGTCCTACAGTCAGTGCAAATAATATTCGTGAAGCTTTTTTGGGATCATATTTTTTCAAAACACCTGCTTCCATTCCTTCCTGAATAATACCCGAAAAGAAATCAAGATAGCCCTTATATGATTCTTTTACTAAACCACTCATTGAAGGATCTGATATTCCTTTAATAAAAAACTTCAGAAAAATTGATATTTGATTGATCTCTTTTTCAAAAAAAGGTCTTATTTTATGAGGAAGATTTATAAATATTGAGTTAAAATCTTTGGATTCCTGCTTTGCAGATTCCAGAATATTTCCAATTTTTTGCATCCACTGGTTTAAAAGCTCAAGCAGTAAATCTTGTTTTGTGTTGAAATGATAATAAAAAGCACCTTTTGTTATGCCGGCTCTCTCGCATATTTCATCTACACCCGTCAATTCATAATCCTTGGACGAGAAACAAAGCATTGCTGCTTCTAAAATTCTGTTTTTTGTCTCTCTGCTTTTTTCATCTATATTCATATTTATTACACAGATAAAATCTTTCGCTTTATATTAAGGAACAGTCTGGGCAATATATTTATTCAACTTCAATTCTACCTCACATTGATTCAATGTTGATTTGGCTTCTTCCTCTGAATCTGAAATAGAAAATACGGTTGGGCCACTTCCGGAAAGATGGAAAGTTTTGCCGGTAATCTTTAAAAGTTTTTCTAAATAATAATTATATTCCTTAAAAACATTATTATATACAATTTCAAAAACATTGAAAATATTATCTTCAAGTCCATTATTTATATTTCTAATAAATTTTGTCGTAAAATTACCGCTTGAATAGTTTTCCGGAGTTATAAATGAATAGAGTTTTTTTGTTTTTTGTTCTATTTTTAACGGAAGCATAATCAATGTCAGCCACTTCTTTCGGATCGACGCAATATTTTCTATAATCTCACCTCTACCCATAGCAAGACACGTACCTCCATGTATGAAAAACGGAATATCAGAGCCTATAAGTGAACCAATCTCTGCAAGTTCATCCCTGCTCAGGTTTAATTTCCAGAGTTTGTTTAATCCTTTAAGTGTAGCAGCAGCGTCACTCGATCCTCCACCGAGTCCGGCACATGAAGGTATTGTTTTTTTAAGCTGTATTGCAGCACCTCCCTTAAATCCCGTTATCTTTTGAAGAATTGTTGCTGCTTTAAAAACAAGATTGTCACTAAAATTATTGAAATTATCAAAAACTGGAAGTGCATCCCCCGCAGGCAGGTTGTAATATTCGGGCACAACCTGAATCCACTCATGCTCCCAGATCATAAGGCAGTCACACAAATTAATGGTCTGCATGACTGATTTAATTTCATGATATCCATCATTTCGCTTCTTTAAAATTTCGAGAGTGAGATTTATTTTTGCAGGAGCGATTTCACATATCATAATTCTTCCACCTCATCGCTATAATCATTTTGTCCATTATTATTCATTATGATTTTTGCAGCAGCAATTACATCAGTCTCCGTATTAATACAGCCGTCTTTTGTTAATGGTATTGTTTTTATTACAGGCATATCCTTCCCGTTAAATTTGGACTTATTCTTGAGCTCTCTTATTGCCTCTATTCCTTCAGTAAGTTCCTTGTTGCAGGCTATAGCTACAATACCCCTGGGCTGTTTTTCTGCAACATATTTAATTGCCATTGAACCTCCCGGAGCAATGCAGACGCCTTTATAGCCTTTTCTTTCCGCAAGCTTTCTTAACTGCCCTATTGAACAGGGATTGGGACAGTCGTCCCTGCATTGAAGTCCCGTTTTGCTCATTTGTGCTTTACATGATTTGCTGTTCCTGAGACAGTGAGAAATCAATAATACTCTGTCTTTGAAATCAATATCTTCAATTTTTTTCTGTTTTTTTAGTCTTCTTAAAAATCCTATTTTCATTTTGTTACCTTTGCTCATATTTTTTAATTTTATATTTCGCTAAAGCAATAAGCGGAAAATAAGTTTTATACATTTCATACTTAAGATAAAAAGCTTTCGGAAAACCACCTCCGGTAAAATAATCTTCCAGCCAGTTGCCATTTTTATCCTGAGTATCCATGAGAAAATTAATCCCGTTTTTTATATGATCTGATATTGAAGCATTCTTTCTGCACAAAAGACCGGACAGGGCCCACGCTGTTTGAGAAGCAGTACTTAGTTCCAAGGGAACATATCTTTTATCTTCATATGATTTGCAGCTCTCACCCCATCCTCCATCCCTATTCTGAATCTCCTGCAGCCATTTTTCTGCCTTGAGCACAGTGCTTTCAAAAGAACAGCCAGCCGAATCAAATGCCTGGAGAGATTTACTGGTGCCATAAATGTAATTTACACCCCATCTTCCATACCAGCTTCCGTCATTTCTCTGGGTCTTATACAAAAATCTTAAGGCCTTTTTTATAGGCAAAGAATCCATGCTGTAATTCAAATATCCAAGGACACTTAGCACATGGGCCGTAATATCAGGACTCCCAAAATCAAGTGGAGTTATAAAATCGGCATAAGGTATATGTTTTAGAAGCTTCTTATTGTTATTTTTATCAAAAGCTGCCCAGCTCCCATCATTGTTTTGCATTCCTAAAATCCAATCAATACCTGATTTAATGGCAGATTGCTTCTGAGTATTATAAGAATTATCAAGATCAACACAGTTTAATGCATGACACACTATTGCTGTGTCGTCTATATCAGGATAATAATTATTATAAAATTCAAAAGACCAGCAGCCCGGCTGCACTTCAGGATTTTTAATCCTCCAGTCCCCTTCGGTTTTTATATGTTTTTTTAAAAGCCACAGTGCTGCATTTTTTAATGCTGCATTATTTCTATCAACACCTGACTCTGCAAGAGCAATAATTGCCCATGCTGTATCCCACACCGGAGAAGTTGCAGGTTGAAGAATTATCTCACTTGAATTTTCAACTATAAAATCATTAAGCCCTTCAATGCCTTTTTTCATAACAGGGTGATCATTTTTATAGCCCATGCATTTAAGAGCTATTATTGAAAAAAGCCATGGAAGCATAATACCACCCCAGCTTCCATCTTCCTCCTGTCGTTGTAATATCCATTTTTCAACCATAGAAAGTGCAGTTTTTCTTCCGGGTTTTACTTTCAAAGGTAACTTTTCCCAAATCTTTATTGCTTCAACAAGGAGTATAAGGATTGCTTCGATACTTATTGGATTTTTTGCCTTTACCGGTGTTCCGGTTTTGATATTTCTTTCATCTTTATAGAGCTCGACTACCGATTCTGGTTCTGATATTTTAAAAACAGGTCTTAATGTTAATATGATACTGAAAGCCATTATTGTGGCTCTGGTCCAGCTTGCAAAATCATAAATATTAATATAAAAAGATTTTGGCAGAAAAATAATCTCAGGTGGAATCATCGGTAAAGCTTTCCAAGGATATTGACCAAAAAGAGCAAGTATAATTTTTGTGTAAGTGTTTGCTTTTTCAATTCCACCATTTGAAATTATGAAATTTCTGGCTTTTTTCATAAATTCTGCATCTGGTGAAATACCCATCATTTTAAAGCAAAAATAAGATTGAACTGTTACATCAAGGCTGCCTTCGCCTTTATAGTAAAGGCTCCAGGAACCATCCTCTTTCTGTCTCTTGTGAAGATAATTAAAAGCTTTTTTATCTTTGTTTTCATCTTTGATTCCAAGAAACCTCATCAGCAGAATAAAACCGGCTATAA
>JAMCVO010000527.1 GCA_023475715.1 Actinomycetota bacterium | reverse complement strand
ATTTTTTTGGAATTTCTTTATAAAACGCAAAACAGTTCTTCAGTTTCCAGAGCATTATCAACGCTTAGAACATTTTATAAATATCTTGTAAGAGATGGAAAAATCCAAAAAAATCCGTTCAGCTCAATAAAAAACCCAAAACTGCCCAAAAAAATATTTGAAATTTTAGATGAACAAGAAGTAAAAAAATTCCTTGGGAGCATCCCGAGCTCTTCATATCTTGAACTTCGCGATAAAGCGATGTTTGAACTCTTATATTCATGTGGCATGAGAGTAAGTGAAATAGTAGATTTAAAACTTTCGGATATTGATTTTGAAGAGGGTTTGATAAGATTTATAGGTAAGGGCAATAAAGAAAGGATCACCCCCATTGGTGATACAGCAAAAGATTGTCTTGAGAACTACATAAGAGCAGCAAGGTACAATATTGAAAGAGAGCATAAATCTGAAAGTGTTTTTTTAAACAGGAACGGCCGAAAGATAACAAGACAGGGTTTTTGGAAAATACTTAAGAAATATGCCAGCAAGGTCAATCTAAATAAAAATTTATACCCTCATCTTTTCAGGCACAGTTATGCAACACACATGCTTGAAAGAGGGGCGGATTTAAGGATAGTGCAGGAATTGCTCGGGCACAGCAGTATATCAACAACTGAAATATATACAAATATTAATAAAAAACATATCAAGGAAACTTATTTCAAATATCATCCAAGAGATAAGGAAAAAAGCAGTTAGGTATACATATTTTTATTGCATTTTTACCGCTTTTTGATAAGGTATAAACTTAAATCAAAAGTTATTAGAAATTCATAAATTAATAACCTATTATATTAGTACACTTTAAGAGAAGAGGTTTAATCAAATTAATTATGTTTAGTAATATAGGAAATGAAATAGTAGTTTTCTTAAAACAGCTTATAATAATGGTCCCGGGACTTCTGATTGGTGTAATACTTCACGAATACGCCCATGGGTATATCGCAAATAAATTTGGAGATCCCACAGCAAAAAATATGGGAAGGCTTACCTTAAACCCGATTGCACATATAGACTTATTCGGCAGCATCTTGTTGCCACTGCTTCTAATTCTGATAAATAGTGGTATTATCTTTGGGTATGCAAAGCCTGTCCCTATTAATCCTTCATATTTCAGGAACTACAGACGGGGGATAAGGTATTCTTCACTGGCAGGCCCTGTTACAAATTTAATTGTTGGATTTCTAATCGGAGCTCTTTACGGGCTTTTTATTTATATATTAAAAATTTCAGGATTTTCATTGGCTGAGACTGCTGCAACAATTGGGCATAAGACCGTGCTTATAATAAATGAAATGTTCCAGAATGCCATTTACATAAATATATTTCTTGCAATTTTTAACTTTATACCGATTCCACCTCTTGACGGCTCAAATATACTTGCATCTTTCCTGCCAGGAGACGCAATGCATAAATATTTGAGTATAGGAAGATTCGGTTTTATTTTCATATTCTTGCTGCTTTATCTGGGGGGCAGGGTATTTTGGAGTGCCTTATCTCCGGTAATTCATGTTATTTTTAATGGATTTACATGGTGGCAATATTTGATGTGACCACTATTAAGATAATCTAATTTTCAAGGAGAGATATCAATGAAAAAGATAATGCTTACAGGATTCAGGCCAACAGGAAGGCTGCACCTTGGGCATTTGCATGGAAATATTAAAAATATGATAAAAAACCAGAATGATTATGATAATTTCTTTTTCCTTGTAGACTGGCATGCTCTATCAACCGAGTACCAGAATCCAAAAAACATTAAAATAAACCTTTTAGATTGTGTAATTGACCTTATTTCACTGGGAATTGATCCTGAAGTTACTCACCTTTACAGGCAATCCGACATCCCGGAAATAGCAGAACTAACATTATACCTGTCAATGATTACTCCCTTATCCTGGCTTGAAAGATGCCCGACTTACAAAGAACAGATAAGAGAGATAAAATCCAAAGATCTGTCAACTCTCGGTTTTTTCTCTTACCCCGTATTGATGGCTGCAGATATCCTGATTGTAAATGCTGATATAATACCTGTTGGAGAAGACCAGCTTCCCCATATCGAGATTACAAGGGAAATAGCCAGGAGGTTTAATTTTCTATATGGGAATTATTTCAAAGAACCGGCAGCAATGCTTTCACAGGTTACCAGAGTTCCTGGTACAGACGGGAGGAAAATGTCAAAAAGTTATGAAAATGCAATATTTTTATCTGACGATTTTAACAGCATGAAGAAAAAAGTAAGGAGCATGATAACAGATCCTAAAAGAATTCATCCCAAAGATCCTGGGAATCCTCAAGTATGCAATGTATTTACTTTTTACAAGCTTTATCTGGGTAGTGATACTGAAAAAATAGAAAATAGATGCAAAAACGGTCAAACAGGCTGCACTGCCTGCAAAGATGAAATAGCCGGACTTATTTTTGATTCATTGAAAGATTTCCAGACAAAAAGAAAAGAACTTGAAAATAATATCGGATATGTTTATGAAATCCTTGAAAAAGGGAAAAATGAAGTTAGGGAAATTTCTAAAACTACGATTTTAGATGTAAGAAAAAAAATGGGTATAGATTAATGCGGTGGAGGAACAAAGTTATTTAATTAAATATGAAGATTTTTCTGGTCCTGCAAATTTACTTCTGGATCTTGTAAGGAAAAGAAAAGTAGATATTTATCAGATAAGGCTAAATTCAATAATTTTAGATTTTCTGGACTTTATCAAAACAAATAAAAATATTTTTCTTAACACTCTTTCAAGCTTTTTATATATAACAACAATACTTCTTGAAATTAAATCAAGCTCAATTATTCCATCACAAAATAAAAAAGAAGAAGAAATTGAAATAGGAGACGATAGTCTGGTAAGGTTAAGAGAGCGGGAATACAGAATTTATCAAAAAACTGCAAATTATATTGAAAAATTAATAGATGAAGAGAAATTTTATTTTGTGCGTGAAGCACCACTTGAAAGAGAATTCCTGAGCGTACTTCCGGATTTTTTGGATAAGTTGAATATTGAATTAATAAATTATATTGCTTCAACATTACTTAAAAGAAATGATTTTGCAATTGATTTGAGTACAGTATATCTGGATAACGCAAGTATAACTATAATTGATGAAATGGATAGAATAAAAAAGGAGCTGCTAAGTAAGAAAGAAGTTTCTTTTATGCAGTTGACAGAGTCGTATAGCGAGTTGATTGATAAAATAATCTGTTTTCTTTCAATACTGGAGCTTTATAAAAATGAACTTATAGATATAATGCAATTCGAAAACTTTGGCAATATTATAATAAAAAATATCAATTAAATGACTGAAAACAATAGCGAAAGAACTAATCTGATAAACGGTATATATAAGACAGATGATTACCTTAAATCATGTATTGAAGGTATCCTTTTTATTTCTGAAACAACAGTAAGCATTGGTGAAATTTCTTCTACACTTGAGATAACTGAAAGAAAAACTGAAAAAATATTAGATGAGCTTGAAAAAGAATATCTTGATAGAAATAGAGGATTTATCTTAAGAAAAGTTGCCGGCGGATATAGGTTATATTCAAATCCCGCCATAAATGATATTTTGAAAATTTTTGTAAAATCAAATATCAGAACTTACATTTCCCAGGCTGCACTGGAAACAATAGCTATAATTTGCTATAGACAGCCAGTCACAAGAACACAGATTGCAGAAATCAGGGGCGTAAGAACGGACAGTGTTATTTTGACTTTGGTTGATAAAGGATTAATTAAAGAAGCCGGCAGGTTAAAAGAACCTGGCAACCCTATCCTATATAAAACAAGTGAAAAATTACTTGAAATTATGGGAATTAACAGCATTAAAGACTTACCTCCGCTGCAGAATTTTGAAGATAAAAACAATGAAGAAGAAAGTTAGAATTGCAAAATATCTAGCCTCATGTGGAATACTTTCCCGCAGAAAAGCCGAAGACCTGATAAAATCAGAAAAAATTAAAGTAAACGGTGAAATTATTACCGATCTTTCTTTTAAGGTTGGTGCTGATGATAAAGTTGAATACCAGGACAGAGAATTAAAATCTGAAAAAAATATAGTAATTGCCTTAAACAAACCTGAAGGCTATATTTCCAGTGTTCGAGACGATTATAAGCGCAAAACGGTTCTTGATCTGGTTAACGGAATTGAGGCAAGATTATATCCGGTTGGAAGACTGGATTTTGACTCAAGAGGCTTGATTCTGCTAACCAATGATGGTGATTTTGCATATAAAATACTGCATCCAAAATTTCAGATCCCTAAAACATATGAAGTTGAAATAAACAATTATTTCAGTGATGAAAGTATTGAAAAAATAACAAAAGGAATAAATATCGAAGGAAGAAAACTTTTACCTGATGAAGTTAGAATTTTAATCAGGAAAAATAATGTTTCCAGAATTGAAATTAAAATTAGTGAGGGCAGGAAAAGAATTATAAGAAAGGCTTTTGAAAAACTTGGTTATAAAGTTAAAGATCTTAAAAGAACGGCAATAGGGGGGCTAAAGCTAGATAATCTTGCCGAAGGAAATTTTAAAATACTTTCAGAAGATGAGCGTGAAAAGGTTTTTAAATCTTAAATAAAGAAACTCCAAGTTACCTTTTGCCATAACCTTTTACAGTCTTAGGCTATTAAGCACCTTGGAGTTCTACCTTAAAACTTTTCTCAGGACCTTCAGTAATCGAAATACATCTATATTCTTTCGTCTACAGAATAATTCTTTCCTGAATGTTGCCTCATT
>JAMCVO010000765.1 GCA_023475715.1 Actinomycetota bacterium | reverse complement strand
TGAAATAACATATGGCAAAAAAATATTGATGATGCCGGATTTATTTAATTATTTTTTATGCGGAAGCTGTGTCTCAGAGTATACAATTGCATGTGGTTCACTAATGGTAAACTGCTTAAGCAAAAAGTGGGAGAACAGAATTGTTGAAAGTGTGGGTATCTCGAAAAATCTGCTTCCTGCAATTGTTAGTTCTGGTACCAAGGCAGGTGTGCTTCTGGATGAAATTTGCAGGGAACTTGAAATAAAACCTATGCCTGTTGTTGCTGCTGTCGGTCATGATACTGCTTCGGCAATTGCAGGGATTCCTGTTGTTTTTCAAAATAAAAAATGGGCATTTTTATCAACCGGTACCTGGCTGGTTTTTGGAATTGAGACGGTAAAACCTGTTTTAAACATACAATCTCTTGAATATTCATTAATGAATGAAGGCGGGGTATCGGGAAGATCATTTTTTGCGCGAAACCTGACCGGATTCTGGATTATACAAAAGTGCCTGGATAAATGGGAAGCTGACAATACCAGAAAAATTTCTTGGAAAGAGATAGATGAAGCTTATGCAGATTCACATCCCTTTAAAAGTTTTATTGACACAGAGGATACATTATTTTCACAAAACCAGGATAACATGCCAAAAGTTATTCAGGATTACTGCAAAGGAAAAAAGATGCCGGTTCCTGAAAATATGGCGGAAATATGCAGGTGCATATACGAAAGTCTGGTCATGTCTGTAAGATATTTTTCTGAGATTATGAATAAATTTTATTGTGAAAAAATAGAGTTTCTTCATTTGATAGGAGGAGGTGTAAATAACAAGATGTTCTGCCAGTGGATTTCAAATGTTTTGGGAATTCCTGTTTTTGCAGGGCCAACCGAGGCTACTTCATATGGCAATCTGCTGATGCAGCTAAAAGCTGACAGTGAAATAAAAAATATTAAGGAAGGAAGAGAACTGTCTCTTGGTTCAACCCAGTTATCTTATTATGAACCGGAGGAAACTGAAATCTGGAATAAGGAATACGAAAAATTTCTTAAAATTTTCAGTAAATCCAGATGAGTAAAGAATCTGATAAATTTTTAATTTAACAAGCAATCAATTTATTTGGCAATACCAGTCTTATTAATTGTGAAAATTTATAAAAATTTCCTTATTCACACGAAAATCATTAAATAAAAACATCAAATATCTTGCTATTTTAACAAATTTGTATTATATTACACTAAATTTACTCATATTTATCTTTAATTTACATAATCTTTGATTATAAATTATATATGATTTATAAAATCTATTAAGAAATTTATATTTATCGGATAAGATTTAGATGAATCCTCAGGACAGGCGGGAAAAGATATTAAAGTTAATTCATGATAATGATGGAAAGCTGACATTAAAGGAATTATCACATCATTTTAATATTTCACAATCAGCTCTATATAAAGACCTTGGTATACTTGAAAAACAAAGATATATCAAAAAAGTATATGGAGGTATAGAACTTATAGACATCAATATGCAGCAGCATAATTACTATAGAAGTCTACAGGTTAATGTCAGGCAGAAGATTGCTATCGCAAAAGAAGCAGCTAAACTTATAAACAGTAATGAAACAATTTTTATAGATGGTTCATCAACTACTTTTTATCTTTGTGAAGAATTAAAAAAGCAGAATTATAAAAATATAACAATAATTACCAATTCAATTTTTATTCCGAGTGAGTTCATACTTCAGGAAAATTTTAATGTTATTTGTACAGGCGGGATGCTTAATAAGGAGATTGGTTTGTATTGCGGGGATTTATGGGAAAATGTTTTAATTAATAATTTTCACGCAAATAAATTTTTCTTTTCTTCTTTTGGTATTTCAGCAGATATCGGTGTTTTAGATTCTTTTGTACCGGGGGAAACGAGTATGAAAAAGATTTTTTCAAAAAATGCATCTAAAAATATATGTCTTGTAGATTCAGGTAAATTTATGATCAAAGGTGCGATCAACTGGATTTCATTAGAGGATATTGATGTTTTAATATCAGATAATTTGATAGATGAAAAGGTTTTAAATACATTAAAAACAAAAAATATTCAATTGGCACTGGCAAATTTATAATAATTACTAACTTTAAATCATATAATTCTTTCCGTTACTTTAATTTAATTAAAATATTTAACTAAAATATAGAATCCTGACTGCATACTGAATAAAGATATATATTTAACAACAAACAACACCAAAGGAGGCAAGATACTTTGATAGAGTCAACAAAAATACTCCCTTACGAGGGAGACATAGATAAGACAAGACTTCTTAGCGCCTTTAGAAGGGCCAAAGTAGACAGGGTCCCAAACTTTGAAATCCTAATAGAAGATGCCCATGTCAAAAAGATTCTTGGCCGCTATGCAGGAAACACCCTATCATATGGAGGAGATCCCGCAAAAGGAGCAAACGCAGAAGCAGGAAGACCCATGTATCCAAAAGACTTCATAGAGCTGTGTAAAATTATAGGCCAGGACGCCATGATGTTTGACGGAGGTCTCTGGACTCCCTTTAAAAAGCAGGACATTAACGGCAACTGGGTACATGCATATGATAAGTCAGTAAAGACTAAAAAAGATTACCATGCCTTAAAGCTTGACTCAAAAGCCTCAATAGATGCTACCATAAAATACGTCCGTGAGTATAAAGAGGAAGTAAAAAAACAAAACATAAATATCGGAGTATCTGCTCTCTTTGGCTGCCTTATACAGACCCTTTATGAATTTGTGGTAGGAATGAATGATTTCATGATGATGGTATATGAGGACCGTGAGCTAATTGAGGAAATGCTTGAAGACTCAACAGTTCACTTTGTAAACCTATCAAAAGCACTTGTGGCTCAAGAAGTAGACTTCATATTTCCAGCTGATGATGTGGCTTTCAAGACTGGTCTTTTTATTCCCCCCAAAATATTTAAACAAATATGGGTTCCTAGGATGGCTCGTATATTTGAGCCGGCCCTTAATGCAAATATACCTATAATGTTTCATAGTGACGGTAAAATAGATGACATAGTGGAAGACTTAATTAATATGGGCCTTAACTGTTTAAATCCCATGGATCCTTACGGCATAGACTATCATGACTACAAGAAAAGATACGGCTCCCGCCTGTGTTTATCTGGTAACTTTGATGTGGAATTTCCCTTAGGCAACGGAACACCTGAGGAGGTTGATGCTGATGTAAAGGCTCGCATGGAGGTAATGAAGCCAGGATACGGTTATGTTGCAACATGCTCTCATTCAATAGTTAACTACATACCTCATGCTAACTACGTAGCCTATATCAATGCAATACATAAATACGGAAAGTATTGATAATTTTAAATGATTGAATTATTATGTAAAACTTATTAAATAAAAATATATTTTACATAAATTATTTACATTTAATAACTTAAAAAAAAGGAGTATCAATGGCAGTACTTGATGAAATATACAACACAACAGTTAAAGGAGCCTATAAAGAAATAGCCCCTCTTATTAAAAAAGCACTATCTGAGAATATAAAAATAGATGACATAATAAATAAGTCCTTATCAAAAGCAATGATACATGTCGGAGACAAATTCTCGGAAGGCTCTCTTTACATGCCCGATATGCTTCTATCGGCTAAAACCATGAAAGAAGCCATGGAGATATTAAAGCCCTTAATGAAAGGCTCATCTTCTCTAACAGAAAAAGGTACAATAGTAATAGGTACTGTTAAAGGAGACCTTCATGATATAGGAAAAAACTTAGTTATTACCATGGCTGAAGGCCAGGGACTAAAGGTAATAGATCTTGGAATAGATGTAGACTATGCTAAGTTTGTTGAGGCAATAAAAGAAAACAGTCCTGATATAGTAGCATTCTCAGGTCTACTTACTACTACACTTGGAAATATTCCTTCCCATATAAAAGCAATAGCAGATGCAAAGCTTAGAGATAAGGTAATACTAGCTGTAGGAGGAGCTCCTGTAACAAGAGAATTTGCAGACCGGTACGGTATTGAGCTTTATGCACCTGATGCATCAACTGCAGCCAAGGAGTTTGTAAAGGCTCTTGAGAATAAGAAGGGGTAGGGGGAAATATTATTAATAAAGAATTATTGAGGGGGACTTATGGCAAGATATGCAATGATATGGAAAATAAAACCAGAGATGAAAGAACAATATAAAAAAGATCATGACAATATATGGCCTGATATGGCAAAAGCAATAAAAGATGCAGGTTATAAAAACTATTCTATATATTTCAGGAAAGACGGGACGATGTTTGCATATCTTGAACATGAGAATCTTGAAAAAGGCGGAAAAATTCTTGGCGCAACAGAAGTAAATGCAAGGTGGCAGAAGGCAATGGCAAAATATTTTATAAACAGCAACCCTGATATTATCGGTCCGGAAATGGAAATGCTGGAAGAAGTATTTCACATCGATTAAGTCCATATTATTTGATATAGTACGCCTGAAAGCAGAGTCCGTATGTTTCAGTGCGCGGGCACCTGTTTTTTTATCCGGTTTTTTGCCAGTTTTCAAAGACAGAAGTTTTGAGTTTTGAAGAAAGCAAATAAATTAATATGATGTTTGTGAAAATATGATCTTACGGAAAGGCAGATTGCTGACTATGGAAAAAGAAGTTTATCTTTTTAGCAGCAGTACAAAGCTTTATGGCATTGTTACTATTCCGGAAAATCTTGAGAAAGATGAATTGGTACCGGCAGTAGTAATGTCTCATGGATATGGTGCAACCCGGAATGAATTGGGCGATTTTATTTATATGG
>JAMCVO010000051.1:2514-4802 GCA_023475715.1 Actinomycetota bacterium | reverse complement strand
AATGCATATCTTTTCTGCGGCAGCAGTATTGAAGAATTATCAGCTTTTCTTTTATTTTTTGTTTTTATTTTCTCTTCAATTTTTTTTATCTCAGCGGCGGTAGCTCCCATACTTTTTATTTTAGAAATTAATTCCTGCCAGTCAATATCCTGGAGAAGGCTTTGCTGTTTAAGCATTTCTATTAAATCCATTGAAAGAGCCAGGGCAAAAACAGGGTTACTGTGATTAGCGCTGTTACTGCCAATAGAAGTTTCACCGTTTTTAAAACTGGCATTCTTGCTGCACTGCTTTAAGATCTCCCTTATTCCATCATCCAATTTATTGGCAATGATTGAATTGTCGATTTTCCCGCCATCACCGCTTTCATATATAAAATCCCATTCAAAAACTGAGCATCTTGAAACAATTGTAGGTAAGATACCTGATAAGTCTTCAGAGAGAAGAATAAAAATACTGTTTGAGTCTGGCGGGTCTTCAAGAGTTTTAAGAAATCGATTGGAGGCTTCCTTGTTCATGAGCTCGACCTCTTTGACAATACATATTTTTTTACCCATATTATGAGCACTCATTGAAGCAAACTTTTGCAGTTCGACAATCTTTTCTTTGGTTAAAATAATCCCATCGGCTTCTATTATAAGCAGGTTTGAATAAATCTCTTTTAAAGTGTTTGAACAGACGCTGCAAGTTCCGCAGCCATTTTGCTCACAGTTGGCAGAAGATGCAAAAAATAATGCAAGTTTTGATAATTCTTCAATACTGCTGCCGCAGAAAAGATATGCATGGGAAAGATTTCCTGTTTCCAGAGTTTGTTTTAAAATTTTTAAATTGGCAGTATTCCTGTTATTCTTTTTTAGAAAATCGATACTATCTAATAACATGATTGTATTAAAAACATATTACAGCAACCCTTTTGATTTCAGGACCCTGAGCGTATTATTTTTAACCACTGCAAATACACTTTCGATATTCAGGCAGCCGTCAACAATTACAAATCTTTTTTTATTTTTGCCTGCAAGCTGCATATAACCCTCCTGTATTTTACTTTTAAAATCAATTTCTTCTTTTTCAATTCTGTCTTTCTTTTTCTTTCCGTTTTTTATGCGGTTTTCACATTCCAAAACATCAATTGATAATAAAAAAGTCAGGTCCGGAACAATATTTTCTGTTGCCCATAAGCTCATATCCAAAATTTTTTCTGCTCCTAATTGCCTTGCTATCCCCTGATAAGCAATCGTGGAATCAAAGAACCTGTCGCATATGATTATTTTTCCCTGATTTAATGAAGGCTGAATTACTTTTGATACAAGTTCTGCCCTTGAAGCAAGAAAAAGCAGTGTTTCTGTCCTGTAAGACATTTGAATATTTTTGCTGTCAAGAAGGATTTTTCTTATCTTATCTCCAATATCTGTGCCACCAGGCTCTCTTGTGAGTACTACATCAAAACCTGATTGTTTTAAAAAACTACTCAGGAGCTCTATTTGGGTTGTTTTACCTGAGCCATCGATCCCTTCAAAAGTTATAAAAATGCCTTTCATAAGTTAAAAATCTTTTTTTAATTATTAAAAGTATTTTAACATGATTGGTTGCTTTATACATATATGACATTAATAAATATCAATTAATATGTTAAAATGACTTAATAAAAGTCCAATAAATAATAATCATACCAATGGTTAGATTTAAACTCTTAAAAGCTTTAACGACGTTAGTATTTTTTCTGGCAATTATCTTTTTTATCACATCATGTGATAATACTTTGCTGGAAATATATACTCAGGTAAATACAAACAATTCTGGTTCAAGGTCGATAGACCTTGCTGTAAAAACTCAATACCTTAAAAAGGGTGAAGTTATATTAAGCAAGAATGAGTCGCTGTTTGATAAAATACTTGAAAGTCTGCCGGCAGGTAAAATAGAGACTTACGAAAAAGATGATTATACTCACTTCAAATCAACAGTGGAATTCGACGATATTAATTTTCTCCAGCATATTTCCATAGATAATTTCTCGGAAACGCCTTCTGAGAGGTTTTATGCAAAGATGGAAAAAAAGGATTATTTTTTTAACAGTGATTACTTTTTTTATGATTATATAGACATGAATATTGATGGAGCAATCATTGAAGCCGGGGGGAAGGACAGCGATCTTGCCAGAGTAGCAGGTTTGTTTGGCGCAGATATTGGAGATAAGATAAGAAAAATCCTTCTTGACAGCAAAAATATTCAAATGTCTTACAGGACAGAAACACTGCTTTTTCTTGCTTCAATGAGTGCTCATAATATGGGTG
>JAMCVO010000051.1:0-2504 GCA_023475715.1 Actinomycetota bacterium | reverse complement strand
CTTATCAGATTAAATTTCCTGTAAAAATAATTAAATCAAATGCTGATGTAATTGGAGATAATAATATTGCAATCTGGAAATTGAAATATGGCGATGAAAAAAATATAAATATTGAAGGCAAGAAAACTAAATTTCTTTCCTATTTTCTGCTTGTGCTTCTTGGACTGGTAGTTATCTTCATTATTTTCATAATTTTTGCGCTTATATTCAGCAGAAGGAGAAGAAGAATAACAAAGCCTAAAAAACCAATATTTGCTTATGACAATTATTTTAAAAAGGATAAATTTTTTAGTCCTCTCGATGATAAGGATGATTTTAGGAACCGTTAAGAAAGACGGATGAAAGACAGATGAATTGAGCAATAAAGATATTAAGCTTAATACCCCGCTTGCTGTTAAAAAAATAACCAGCCTTAGAGCTGGAGATATGGTACTGCTCAGCGGCAAAATAATTGGTGCCCGTGATATGGCCCATAAAAAGCTCCTTGAAGCTTTAGAAAAAAAGGAAAAGCTCCCGGTTGAGTTAAAAGACCAGGTGATATTTTACCTTGGTCCTTCGCCAACCCCACCCGGAAAAATCAGCGGAAGCATCGGGCCTACAACAAGCGCCAGGATGGATGGATTAAGTGAGCCGTTGCTTGCCGCAGGTGTAAAAGCGATGATTGGAAAGGGCAGGCGGAGCAAAGACTTAAATAATCTTTTAGTTAGATATAAAGCTGTTTATTTTATAGCACCAGGTGGCGTTGCTGCCTTTCTTTCCACCAAAGTTAAAAGCATAAAGAAAGCAGCATATAAGGATTTGGGACCTGAAGCGATATACATGCTGGAAGTTAGAGATTTTCCACTGGTAGTTGCAAATGATATTTATGGCGGAGATATTTTTACCTAACTGAATATCATTAATTTAACAGGTTTGAATCAACTCTCCCCAGCCAAACCATATAGGATCTTATGAATTCTGTCAACTTATACTAGACAAAAACTATAAAATAGTGTATTTTGTCTTGTATAACGTCCAAGTAATAAAATTTAGGGGGTTTAGTCTTGTATAAAAGACAAAAATATATTGATCGTATAGCTCCTTTTATTAATAAACCAGTAATAAAAGTAATAGCAGGTATGAGGCGAACTGGGAAAAGCACTATAATGCAGTTATTAATTAACTACCTTATTGAATCAGGTGTAAAAAGAGAACAGATTCTTTTTATCAACATGGAATTATTGGACAATTCTTTCCTGACTGATATTTCTGAACTGTACAAATTTGTTCGAGAGCATAAAAATAAGGCGGGTAAAAAGCTTTATTTATTTATCGATGAGATTCAGGAAATAAAGGACTGGGAAAAGGTTATCAATTCGTTTTATGCAGATGACGAAGCTGACATCTTTATTACAGGTTCAAACTCAAATCTTTTATCAGGTGAGCTTGCAACACTTCTTGCAGGTAGATATGTCGAATTTTTTGTCTACCCACTTGTGTTTTCAGAGTTTTTTCAGTTCAGAAATAAGAAAATGAAATTTAACGACCTCTTCAACGAATTTCTGAAATACGGTGGAATGCCAGGGATTCATCACCTTGAGTTTAAAGAACCGGAAATTTATCAGTATCTATCTGCTATTAGGGATAGTGTGGTATTGAAAGATGTTATAAAGCGGAATAATATCAGGGATGTGTCGCTACTTGAAAAAATAATGCAATTTATATTTGATAATATCGGTAACATTTTCTCTGGTAGAAAAATAACTGATTATTTTAAAAAAGAGAGAAGGTTATTGGGGCATGAAACTGTTTATAACTACTTGAAATATTTAGAGAATGCATTCATTATAAACAGGGTGCCACGTTTTGATTTAAGAGGAAAGAAGCTTCTTGAAACAAATGAAAAATACTACTTAACAGATATTGGGTTAGGACATACTCTTTTAGGTTATAGAGAAAAAAATATAAATGCTTACCTTGAAAACATTGTTTTTATAGAGCTACTATACCGAGGTTATGATGTTAAAATCGGTAAATTTGAAGATTATGAAATCGATTTTATTGCACAAAAATTAAATGAAAGACTTTATATCCAGGTTTGTTATATTGTTTCAGATGAAAAAGTAAGAAACAGAGAAATTAGACCTTTTTCTAAAATTAATGACAATTATCCTAAATATTTACTTACCATGGACTCAATTCCAGAAAGTAGTGAAGAAGGAATTTTAAGAAGGTATATTCCAAACTGGCTTATGGGAAATTGAGTTAAATTACTTATAGATTCTTTAATGCTTTCAGTTTCTATGAACAAAATTTAAAAAACCATTACTAGCTTATTGATTTTTTTACAAAAATCTCAGGGTTTGGGAGCAAACTTCACGGGTGAAGACCTCCATTTTTTCGCCAGAGCCAGATCATAGCTTCTTTGAATATAATTACCCACCAAAAAGCCCAGAAAACCCATGGGAAGAACCACCAAATCCATACCCACCATACCCACCAAATAAGCCACCACTGCAGAGTTT
>JAMCVO010000572.1 GCA_023475715.1 Actinomycetota bacterium | reverse complement strand
ATTATTATAAGCTTGAAAGATTTCCTCGGTTCTGGCTATTCTATGAGATATGATGGGATATTTTATTTTTTCTAAATCTTCCTCTGATTCAAACTGGTTATAAAAATGTCTAGAAGCTATCTCGCTCTCACTATCCTGAATTTTTATATCAGCAATAGGGCTGACCCCAAACCCCGTATTTTCAATAATATAAGGTGAATAAATAACCGGTTCAACGATCATATCGCCCTGCATGTGCTTCCATTGATATATTGTTCTTCTGAGTTCAGTTTCAATTTTCTGGCATACTTCATTATGGGTTTTTAAAGTTAGCTCATCATTTATATTCATCTCATGCCAACATATTTCAGTTAACCATACTAACGGTTTAGTTTGCTTAAGATCGTTTAAGTTTGACCAGAGCTTCTTTCTTTCTTCTTGAATATCTAGAAAAGCAATTTGTGCATATTCTTTACCTAGCTCTCTTAATATTTTTATGTCATTTTTTGTAAATTCTAATGACCCATCTTTTTGTGTTTCATGAGGCTGAAAAGCAATATGAGGAAAATCTATTCCAGAAAGTAATTTTTCTTTTGACATTTCCATTCTTAAGATATTTTTAATATAATATTTTTAATTAGATATAATCAATTTAAGCTATCCACAAAACCTTAATTTTTCCTCGTAATGTATAAATTTATCATCCAGTTTTTAAAATACTACACCAGATTGTAATATCACATTAGCATAAGGTGTGAATTCACCCGTCCTGATTATCACTTTTGCTTTTTTGGTTAATTCCTTAAATTCATTATGGTCAATTTCTATTATTTCTGTATTTTTCACTAACTTAGCTATGCCGTCATAAATTTGAGGACTTCTGGACCTCATCTCCTTTGCAACAATCGCTTTTTCAACTTCAAGCTCACTAAGTATGGATTTCAGTATATCAATAAAACTAGGGACATTTCTTGAAACAGCTAAATCCACTAGTTCAACATTGGGTGGTATAGGTAAACCTGCATCGGAAACTGTTAATAAGTCCCCATGTCCCATCAAAGCGACAATTCTAGATAATTGACTATTAATAATTCCATCTTTTTTCATTTTTTAAATAATCCTCAAAAAAATTAAATAATAATGTTCAAATTGTTTTTTGATAAAAAATTATTTAACTGGTCTTTAGTTGGTAAAGATTTTTGTGCACCTATAATAGTTGTAGCAATAGAACCACTGGCATTCCCTAAGTTTATACATGTTTTAATATCAAGCCCTTTAGACAAACCATAAACAAAACCACCTATAAAAGCATCGCCTGCGCCTGTTTTATCAATGGTTGCCACATCAAAAGTAAGTATGGTTTTAAAATCATCATCCGAAATTGAGTAAGCTGCTCCATCAGGCCCTAAGGTAATTATTAATTTATTATGATAAAATTCTCTTATCTTTTTTATCACTAATTTCATATTTTGAATTGAACATTTTACATTCGTTAAGAACCCTATTTCTGATTCATTTAAAATTAAATAATCTACCATGTTTAGTATAAAATTATCCATTTCCATTGCAGGTGAAAGATTCAATAATATTAATTTGTTAAGTTCTTTACCTCTTTTAATAATATAAATTACAATATCCTTTGGTATTTCCATCTGGAGCAGTAAAATATCTTGGTCAAATATCAGACTTTCTATTTTTTTTATATCTTTGAGATCTAATCTTCCATTTGCCCCTGGATTTACTACGACTGTGTTATTGCCATTATTGTCTATTGTAATAAAAGCTGCTCCTGTTTTATGACGTTCATCAATAATAATTCCTTCTGTGTATACATTTGCATTCTTTAAACTATTAACTAATAATTGTCCATGCTCATCATCCCCTATCTTTCCAAACATATGTACTTTTAAACCTAATTTGCCAATAGCGACAGCTTGATTAGCACCCTTTCCTCCTTCTGATAAAATATAATTATTGGAGGATACCGTTTCACCTAAGACAGGCAATTTATCTACTTTTAAAACATGATCGATATTAAGACTTCCAACAACAGCTACCCCTACCATAATTAATTAACCTTTCTTACCGAATTTCTAATAACCAAATTACCTTCTAGGACTGTTTTTTTAAAATTACTTATCTTGCTTTTTTTTAAAATTCTATAAACTAAAATTTCAGCAGACTTTCTCCCAATTTCATAAATGGGTTGTTTAATTGTAGTTAAAGGTGGAGTTAAAAACTTACTTAGATAAATATCATCAAAACTAATTATTGATATATCTTTGGGAATATTTAATCCCCTTTCTTTTAGAGCTTCAATTGCCCCCAACGCAATAAGATCATTGCTTGCAAAAATTGCATCAATATTTTTTATGTTTTCCATTGCCTCTTTCATCATTTGATATCCAGACTCTGTACTAAAATTCCCCCAAAATGCAAGATTTTCTGTTATCAGACTTACAGACTTCATTGCTTTTTTCCAGCCAGAATATCTTTTTTGTGCAGTAACTGTGTATTTTGAACCCCCCAAAAATATTATTTTTTTATGCCCATTTTCAATTAAGTAATTTACTGCATCAAAGGAACCCTTTTCATTATTAACCACTACTAAGTCGATATCTAAACCAATTATCTCCCTATCAACTATAACTTTTGGACATTTAATTTGATTAAATATTGTAAAATCTCTATTTTCAGAATCTGAAGGCGCAATTATTATTCCATCAACCCACATTGATTGGAAATCTTTTAAGAACAATACTTCCTTTTTTGGGTCATTATCTGAATTGCATAAGTGGACATAGTAATCTTTAGTTAATAAAAAATCAGATGCTCCTTTAACTAATTCAGGGAAAAATGGATTTGTTATATCAGGAATAATAATTCCTATTATTCCAGTTTTTCCCTTAGACAGGCTTTGAGCAACTCTATTTGGAGAATAATTTAATTCTCTTATGGCAGAGTCTATACGAGATCTGAGTTCGTCACTAATAAACCCTTTATTATTTATATGTCTTGATACCGTTGCAATGGAAACATTTGATTTTTTTGCTACATCTTTTAGATTTGGCATTTTTTTATTAACTATATTATTAATGTAACCGCTTATGTAATCGCTTATGTAACCGCTTATTTAGCATAATATTTCATTTTTTTTTGTTTGTCAATAGAATATAATTCTCTAATTTTATTTCTCTTATGGGACACTATACCAATGCCGCTTGGGCATTATGTGCTATATTCTTGTTATGCTTTAACTAAAATGGTCTACAGCTCTATTAACCATACCATTCATCGCCATAGCTATAGGTATTATTAAACTTATAAAATATAAGAAAAACGGATTAAATTATTACAACATACATAAAAAATTGAAGCAAAAGCCTTTCTTAATGAAAGCCGGACTCTCTAATCATTCACAATACGATATTATATTTAAACTCTTTGTTGATCGAGTTGAAATCTTATATCAAAAGAAAACACTTTCTTGTTATCATTAATGTCATCTAAAGACAAGAAGCGCGAATAGTATTAATTAATTCTCCTCTTGACTTCTTCCTTTATCTTCATTTACGATGTAATAAATTCAATCTAAGCGGAAGTATTTTCAAAAATGCCTGAAGAAAATAAAGACGAGATTCTAACCTTTGATAATGCGCACAGCTTCTTAAAATAAGTTCCAGAACAGTTTATGATTTAGTCAGCGCTGAACGACAGCCCGGCAAGATTTTTGCTAAAAAAGTTGGGCGTTCATAGCGAATACTTAGACGTGAAGTAGAAAGATATTTATCCGAAGAGCCAGGAGATATTTATCAAATGACAATCAACCAAAACATTAAAAAATAACTATTTAAACAATTTAATTTATAATGCCAAAAGTAAGCAAGAAAAGTAAAAATACCCAGCGTAAGGCTCTACTATCCCTAATTTATCAGCAGGAGCTCTTTAACCACGTAGATGAAGAGGACTCCGGAGAATCAAAAGAGTTCAGAGACTTTATAACAGAAGAAGCAAAAGAACGCGGAATTGACTCACTTGAGCTAATTGACTATTTTGCTGAAAACCGTGAGGAATTAACACAAGTTCTAAAAAAGAAGAATTACGCTAAATTTATACCGCGCCTTGATAAAATTTACAGCCCTGCAGGTACATTTAATATTTATCAGAAAGTTACAACACAAAACAAGTTAACCAAAAATGATTTAAAGAGCCAGTCTGAAGAATCCCTTATTTATCAAAAGGGTGATCTGTCTTATTTCTACCCCATTGCAAAACTTGACAAGCTGGAGGGAGACGTACCAAAGGTATATATCAGTCAGGATAAAAATCTTAATCTCCTTCTCCTTTTAACTCAGGAGCAGCAATTCTCTAACTTTAAAAAAGAGGCAAAGTGTAAATTAGTCTTGTAGAATATGCAAGAAGAAGAGGATACTCCGATGAGAAAATTAGAAAAAGCGGCAATATCTTTGAGGAGCTAAAAAAAGACCTGTTTTCAGGTGCTTATACTACTTATACAATAGATTCAATACTGATAGATGGTAAGGAATATAAGGTTCATGGAATGCCTAACTTTTACAAATTATATGAGCCAAAAAATCCCAAAACCGAATGGATTGTGGAGTTGAATCGCAAATCAGCAATTATTTTTCTATTTTAATTGAAATATCCTTTGGAAGTGCAACACCAGCTACAACCTGCATTGATTTAAACATACCGATTGGAACAGCACATCCGGAACAGCAGCCTTTCAAGTTTTGCAATGGGGTAGAAATAAGACAGATCACCCTTTTGATAAATAAGGGATTCTTCAGACTGGCTCTTTAAA
>JAMCVO010000272.1 GCA_023475715.1 Actinomycetota bacterium | reverse complement strand
CAAAAAAATCATTAATAATATCAATGACATGGTATCCCATATCCAACAATACACCACCCTTCGCAAATTCATGCTTGCTGCGCCAGCCAGTAGTAATATCTTTGAGATTCATATGGTAATTGTATTGAAAATTATAAGGAGTACCTATAAGATGTAAATCTTCTTTTGCCTTGATAAATGGCTCCTGAAAATTTCTTTGCACAATTGTAAAAAGTGCGGAGCTTGTTTTGTTTTTTTTATACAAAACTACATCTTTGCTCTCGCAGGCTAATGGTTTTTCTTTAATGACACTTTTGTTATTTTTTAAAAGTTTTGTAGTAATTTCATGATGAAGGTGATGTGGCAAACTTACGAGTGCTACATTAAAATCAACTTTTTCAATTGCGGTATCTATATTATTAAAAATTCTGATGTTATTTTTTGCGGCTATCATTGAAATTGATTCACTTATTTCTCGAACTACAAAACCTACAAATTCCACATGATCTTGTAATAATTTGAAATACATCTGTGCCTGCTTACCCGACGCGCCAACAAGAAGCATTTTAGGCTTAATGAACTGAGTTTCTGAACAATTATTTTTTTGACTAGTAATTAATATAATAACTATTGCTAAAATACGCATATATATCATTATTTTTTCTTCCGTAATTTTTATTCTTGGTGCATATAAAATATAGGCTCTTGCACAGCAAATTAAAAAAAATCATTTAATAATTAACGCGAGTTCGATATAGAAAATTTGTAAAAAACGAGCATCGATTAGCCTTAATTTTTAAATTTCATAGATTTATTTTACCATATTGATGAATTTTGCAACATTTTAAAAACAGTTCAATTGCCAAGAAGATCAAAGTTCATAGTCTTGGCTTAATACCTCTAGCAGACACCCGCTTAAGCCAATCAATTTGTATTCTTTCATCCGCCTCGGCACACTTTTTTTTAAATTCTTGATAATCATTGTCTGGACCGAGAATTGTCTGATTTATATTCTTTACATTAGAATTTACGATATTGTTGTCTCCATTAATCTGCGGAGATTTATCGCCTGGATTTATCATGACATTCAGCTTCTTTGTATCTGAAAAAAAGTAACATAGGCATGATTTTATCCAACCTATAATGGCAATCAAACTTTTCATTAATAAGTCCTTTCATAAAATAAGTATCGATTATTTAATCGCTATATCTGATGATTGAGAAATAACAACAGGCTGATGGGAATCTACTTGCATTACATCAAGTAGTGCCTTGCAAAAAAAATTTATCCACATATCCAAGTTGGGCGTAGCAGAATAAAACATGTTGCCATCATCAAGAGCTTGTTCATAGAGGTGTCTATTATCAAAAAAATAATTTTCTAGTCGATGACAGGTCTGAATGTTATATCCTTCCTTACGTAGGATAAAGGTTGTTAGCAGCTTTGCAGTTCTACCATTTCCATCATCAAAAGGCTGTATCTTTATGAGCTGCCAATGAAATATAGCCGCTCTTAAAATAATTGATAGATCGATTGAGTCATTATTTATCCAGTTCAAAAGTTCTTTCATGTAATGGGGGACAAATAAATCTGCCAATGGTGATTGATAAACCACAGCTTTTTTGATCGAACTAGTGACTCGCGCACTTCCAAAATTGTTATATTCACATGCCGCCACTTTTTCTCTAACCAGCCCATGAACCATTTTTATAAATTCTTCGGTTAATACAGTATTGTAACTTGTTTCGACTTTGTCGCGTGCTGCGAGATAACCTATGGGAGACTCAGAAATGCTCGTACTTATGGGAATAATTAATTTTTCATTATAATACACAAAAGATCGCTTTTTTTCTTCGATTTCGGCAATGAAAATAGAAAATTTTTCACTGGTAAAAACAGGTTTAAATGCTTGCATAATTGTCCCTTTACTTAAAGTTATTAATGATAATTTTATAAATAATAGTAATGGTCACTTCTCATCAAAACAAGCTGAAAATAAAAATATTTTAATTGATTTTAAAGAAAAATCGCTTATGCTCTTCCGCAAAATGTAATGGAGCAATAACCCTTCTGAAAGGGAGAATTCAATGGATAAATTTCTATTAATCAGGATACAGCGCCTGATTTTTTATCTATATGGCTTGGAATGCCGATGGTTAGTAGCTCATTCAGCGAAATAAGAAAAAATTTAATGAAATTTAAGCCAATAACGTTCAATAATTAATCACACAAGAGAAACAAAACACATGATGAATGAAATTTACAAATTATTTTTAGATGAATTGGATTTTCTAACTGGGCACTCTAAATTTTTACATAAAGAAGCTATGAGTATTTCAGATTCTGGAGATCTAGTTGAAATTGTGGTGCGTAAGTTTTTAAGAGAGGTATTAGGCGAACGATATACTATTACCCATGGCTATATTTATTCTTCATCAAAAAAAGAATTATCTCCGCAAATAGACATCATTATAACAGATAAATTAGTTAGCAATTCTTTCAAAAAATTTGAATATTTGGACAATATGGAGATTGTTCCAATCGAAGCAGTTATAGGGATGTTCGAAGTTAAACGTAACTTAACAAAAAAATCTTTTAAAGATGCATTAAATCATTTAATTAAAATAGTAGATTTTGTTCCCGTGAGAAAGGATAATACTGACAGATACTTGCCAGGAGGCATCGCAATTGTTGGAAAAGGAGGTATAAATATAGATGGGGGGAAATATTCAAACCCAATTATAGGTATTATTAGTCTTCTTAACGAAACAGAAGAAAAACTAGATGAAGAAGATATTCCATTTTTTATTGATCTAGTTTTTAGTTTTAGAGGTTATTTAAAAGTATTTACCGCATCGCAAAAAAACACTGATCTTAAAATTGGTGTCTGCCGTACTAAAAGTGGCGGGGAATATACTAAAAGGTTTGCTAAAGCAGACAATACATTAGACAGACAAGGCATTCTTAAAATTTTTATATCTTATCTAATGGCATATCTCAATGACGTTACTGGCAGAACATTTGACATCAACAAGTATTTTTAAAATAAAAAAATAACGTAGAGTTTTGTAGACAAGTAGGCTACGTTCAATCGCTTCGTAATCATTGCGCAACAAAATGTCGTTGATTGGTTCGTGTTATAAAATTGGATCTATATTGAGTAATAAGTATTGCCATATCCTATACATGGCGTAAGTATCCAATCTGCAATACTGTCTTAAATCATTGGCGATTTTATTTTTTTCGGTTTCAGTGAGGTTTGCTCCCAGCATGGCGAACCATTGTTCGGAAGCAGAACCGCCATCTTGAATCCTCAGTGTCACGTAAGACAACCCGGGTATCAAAACAGGCAATATGTTCTTGATAGAGGTCTTTCCATTAAAGCCCGCATCTACATAATGTTGCTTTTTAAAAATTTCTTCCAAGTCAAAAAAACGACTGTTTAAATTCTGTAAAAATGCTTCGTATTCGGGATGGCGTTTTCCTAATTCATTATTGATCTTTTGTTCAAAGCTTTTATGCCAGACAATGATGCTGCCAATGGGCCCAATTCGCTCCATAAGCGTCTTTATTATAATTTCTGACGGATCTGAATTCAATTCATGCAAATATTCAAAATGTACTGGTTCAGCATCCGCATCGGTTAACACGTATAAGGAAAATTGAAAGGGAAGTTGTTGATATGGTGTGAATACGTTAAAAAGTGGGATGGGAGAAGAATAGCTTTCATAGTCCAGAAAATATAATGGGTATACCAGTTTATCCAATTCCTGTTTGATAGCCATAGAATCAAAAATTAGTTTTTTAAATTTGTAGGCATTCACCTGGTTTTCTTGTATGTCAGTCAAGTCAAAATTGTCAGGAATATCATCAATATTTAAAATATTGGCATTAATTAACGAGGCAAGTTTTTTTTGAGTGATTCTGGTGATATCATGCACCGAAACAGCCGGTACATATGCATGTGAATAGCCAAAAGTTTTACAGTGTGCACTACGTCCTTTATAAATGCAGTTACAGACCAAGGCTTCCTGATTAGTTTGTAACAAATCGATTTTTGCCTGCTGCATTTTTATTCTTGTTTGAGGCTCTCGTTCTTTAACCTTATCGGTTATATTATTGATGGTAAAAAGTTGATTAACATCAATATCATTCATTCGAACATAGTCTTTGTTGAGATGAATAATAAAGATATCTTCCAGCTCTATTCCCTGTTCTTTCAGTACTATTGCTTGAAAGGTAGCATCTTCTATATGATCATTTTCATCTGTTTTTTCTTCCAGAGAGTTTTTCCCCTTGACTTCATAAAGTCTCCACTTGCCACTTGTTTCATTGTATTCAAGTACGTCATTACGCACTAAAAATTTGTTGTGATAAAACGTTGCCTGAAACAATACGGGTGTTTTTTGTTCTATGTGTGATTGGGTAAGTAGAGCGGCATCATTACCATGCCTATCGATGAGGATTCCTTGAGGGAATAATCGTTGAGCCCATGATTCGGTCAAATTTCCTTTATCGAGGATGCCCTGTTCGAAGGCGGATAATCTAAAAAAATCCTGTAACTCATGCTTTTTGTGTAACTTGAGCCAAGCATTCTTCGCACATGCCAAATATTCTCGATATATGGTTTTATGAACAAATTTATTCATATCAATAACCACCATGAAAGAAATATAATAAATATTACACGCAGATTGGTTTATACTATTTGTAATTAATGTTCAATGTTAATATATTCTTTTTATATTCACTTTAATTACATTCTATTGTTTGTGTACTATCGGTAGTGATAATTATTACCAATTAGATCGGGTTAATAGAGCTGGA
>JAMCVO010000090.1 GCA_023475715.1 Actinomycetota bacterium | reverse complement strand
AGTGAAGAAAGCCCTTATTATGATATCCTCAATATTATCTACCTCATTTAATGTAGGTAAAAGCACTACTATTTTTTTCATCGTACTTTGTTATATTATGTAAAAAACTGAATTAAATCTTTAAAATCTTAACATACAGCAAAAGAAAGTTATAGACTAAAAAGCATAGTTTGTATGCATATGAAAGTGAAGAAAGCCCTTATTACCGGAATAGCAGGACAAGACGGCTCATATCTTGCTGAACTGTTATTAGGTAAGGGATATGAAATTACAGGAATTGTTAGAAGTAATACAAAGTTAGATAATCTTAAGCATATACAAGGGAAAATTAAGCTCTATAAGGCAGATCTTACCGATTTTAATAAACTAAAATCAATTATCTTAGAAACTAAACCCAGCCAAATTTATAATCTGGGGGGAGTAACTATACTTTCCGCATTTGCAGAAAGTCCTTCTTATTCAAGTAAAGTAACAGAAGGAACTGCTCGTGTGATATTTGAAACAGCGATTTATTTTAAAAGAAAAGGATATGACATTAAAATATTTCAAGCTTCTTCCTGTTTAATATTTGGTTCTCCTGACATTTCTCCTCAAAATGAGCATACTCCGTTTAATCCAGACACCACCTATGCAGAAACTAAATTAAAAGTAGACTTATATGCTAGAGAATTAAGAGAAAAAGAGAAATTAAATGTTAGCACTGGAATTTTGTATAACCATGAAAGCCCCCGAAGACCTTTGGACTTTGTAACAAGAAAGATTACTACTGCTGCTGCTTGCATTTACAACAAAGTTAGAAAAATTCCCTGTGATAGATTTGGTAAGCCTATCTTGACAGAGGATTTCATGCTTCGGTTAGGTAATATAACCGCCAGGAGAGATTGGGGGGACGCTCGGGACTTTGTTAGGGCTTTTCTGTTAATGTTAGAGAAAGATACAGTAGGGGATTATATTATAGCTACAGGCCAAACACATAGTGTATTAGAAATCTTAGAGGTAGCTTTTGGTCTTTTGGGTTTAGACTGGCGTAGTTACATTACCGAAGATCAGGATTATGCCAGAACTGTAGATACAAATACACTTTGTGGTGATGCCACAAAAGCCAGATTAAAATTAGGATGGATACCTCAAATTAAATTTGAAGATATGATTAAAGATATGATTGAGAACGATGTTAAATTATTTTCTTAATCATAGATAATGTCTTCTTATTCATCTTTGCAAATTAATATACCAAGGTTTATTAATTTTCACCATCTCTTTTACTACTTGATGTATTTCCTCCTTTGTTTCTGGCCATCTGGCCTCAATGTTTTTCAGTATTGACATTAACTCTCTATCTTCTTCAGCCCAATGAGATATTCCTTCATGGGTGTAGTCCTTATCTCTACCAGAGCCTACCAGCTTAACTGGAATACTTTCATGATGTAAGTAGTTTCTGAGTGTTTCAAAGGGTCTATAAAGAAGGAATGGAGTAATGGAATAAACAAAGGGAATTTTATTTTGAAGAGCTAGTCCCACAGCTATTCCAATCATCGATTGTTCAGCTGCGCCGACATTTATGAACCGGTCTGGAAAATCTCTTTTTATAAAATCCAGTACATGATATCCCAGATCACCTGTTACGACCCAAATATTTTGGTTTTTTAACATTTGATTGTAAAGGCTATAAGCGAACCATCCTCGCTGTGAGTTGTGCCTTAATTTAATGGGTAATTTTTTCATGAGCTTAATTGCTTAAGGGCAATATAATAATCAGATTCCTCCATAACTTTATAATGTGCATCTAAATCATGCAAAAAAGGGAAATGCTCAACTTTAGTTTTAGCACATACAATAAGAGGTCTAGCGCCTTTTCGGGTTCTTAATGCTTTGCGTAACTCCTTCTGATTGTGGCCATCAGCCTCTATAACTTTACAGCCAAAGGACGCAAATTTAGCAGGTAAAGATTTGATATTGATTTTGTTGTATGCTCCGTAACCATTGGCATTTATTATAATTTTAAGGTTGTTTAGCTTTTGCTCGGATGCGACTCTGACAGATTCCCATATGCTGCCTTCGGCGCATTCTCCGTCCGAGATAACACAGTATACATTTTTATTCCTGCCAGATAGTGCCATACCAGTTGCTATGGGCAATCCTTGTCCCAAAGATCCAGTTGATACATAAATTCCATTTGCCAAATCCCTATTAGGATGCACGCCGTGTTTGGCGAAGAGTTCATCGGCGTTTGCGAATCCGTATTTTTCCAAGACTACATAAAGTGCCACACCGGCATGACCATTGGATAAAATTACAGGATTATCAACTTCTCTGATTGAATATATACAATCAAGGATATCCAACATGCTAAAGCAGGAACCAAGATGGCCCAATCTATATTTAAAGCTGATTTCGATAATTCTTTTAATTAAAGTCTTCATATATAAAATGATGTACTATTTTTAAACCATTTTACAGTTTATTGCAAGCCAATAGGAATCTTAAATTTCATCCCTAAAACATACCAGAAATATTCCACGTAGTCGAGAGAACAAGTACTGAATTTTGATTTTATCGTTTGTAATGGTGTCATCCATCACACGCCTGATTCCAACAATGCTTTGTCAATTTGTCACGGAATATAAAAAAGATGGTATATTTTATCTTGGCATCTATAGCTATTTCGGTATTTTGGGCCTACTTTCGGAAAGATCGTCCCCTATAGTTTCATAGCCAAAACAGTAAGAAAAATAAGCTTATTAAGGATATCCATCGGAAGTGTAATAGATTGGTTTTATTCGCCAATTCAGAAAAGATATACATACGGGATAATCCGACAATGGTTTTTGGATGAGAATTTCAATGACATTGCCAAATTGAAATCGCACAGACTTATTTTTAGCATTCCTTTGATTTCGTGGCTTCTGTTCGGTAATAATTACATGTATATTATAGGAAGAAAAAGCGTCAAATAGACAAAACCCTATTTTTTCTCAATTAACCAATCATCTATAAGTAAACCATCTAAATAGCTATTCCTAAATGTCCAGAGGGCTGTTTCCAGATTTCCCACCAGTGGTGATCCATGAAGATTAAATGAGGTATTAAGTATTCCTCCCACGCCCGTTAACTTCTTAAACTCCCTAATAATGGCCTGCCAACCTGGATTCCAGTCATTAACCGTTTGTGGCCTGCCTGTTAAATCATACGGGTGAAGTCCCGCAATAATCTCTTTCGCATCCTGTTTTGTATCAAACGCTTCAATCATGTATGGCGAAAATCTGCTATTTTTAAAATATCTGTTTTGATCTTCTTCTAAAACTGCCGGAGCAAAAGGCATCCAAAAATCCCTTTGTTTTATAGCAAAATTAATTTTTCTTATAACATTCATATTTCTTGGATCAGCCAAAATACTTCTGTTACCCAAAGCTCTCGGCCCCCATTCATCTCTTCCGGAAAATCTTGCTAGAATTTTTCCTTGCGAAAGTAGCTTTGCTATGACAGAGGGTGAAACCCTTTTTGCGACCCGATTCAACCTTTTAGCCTTTATAAATGCCTCTATCTGCTCGTCTGTAAACAGTTGACCGTAGTATATACTTTGCAAATTAATCTTTTTTGCACCAATTTTATTTTGTTCACAATAACGGTAATATCCTTCCATCGCCGCTCCGACTGCAACTCCGCCGTCTTCTGCCGCAGGATAGAAAAATGCCTCATCCACCTCGTCTAATTTTCTAATCAGTTTGTTTAGCTTAACATTTAAAAATGAGCCTCCCGCAAAAACAACCTTATGGATTTTGGTTTCTTTAATAGCATTCTTTATCCACTGTAAAACCAGTTCTTCAAAAATCTTTTGAGTGGCAGCCGCAATATTATCAAAACGTTGTCCAGCTAAAGCCTTTCTGTAGAAATTCTGCATTTTCTTGAGATAGTGCCCAGAAATATTCTCAAACTCTAAATGTTTTTTGGGATTAATCCTGACAACCTTTCTTAAAACATCAATTACCTTATCAGGTTTTCCATAGGGAGCTAATCCCATTATCTTATACTCATGCTCCCAACGTTTCAAACCAAGATAGGCTGTGATTTCGGAATACAGATTATTGCTGAGACTATCATAAAAAGATGTTTCAGCAATCCTTTTGATGTTGAAATTTGTCCCTATATTAACGGTGGCAGATAAACCGTCACCCATTCCATCCATGGTCATGATTAAAGTTTTCCCGTCCCAGGGTCTTTGGTAATAAGCGCAGGCAGCATGAGAAAGATGGTGTTCAATAAACTTAATTTTCTGCCTACCAATCCCCATTTTTTCCAAGGTGTTAATTACTTGACTAATTTTCCTAAATTTATGCAAGACACGGATGCTGGTTTTTATAAACCACTTTTGATGCATAAAGGGAGCTATATTCTCTGCCAACAACTGCAGCATATTTCCTTCCATTTTGACCGGATCATCAAGCCTCAAAAATCCCGCTATTGTAATAAGGTCCACTTCATTTGGTGAAATATTTGCAATCTCAAAAACCTTTTTAATGGCCAATATAGGAGTCCCTGAATAATTCTTTATATTATTCAATCTCTCTTCGTTAATGGCTGCCAATACTGTTCCATCTTGTATCAATGCCACTCCTGCATTATGTCCATCGTGAATGCCTAAAATTGTCACAGAAGTTTTTTTCATAAGTTATTCCCAGTATAATAGTTTTATTATCTAGTAACTGTCAATCAATAATTTATTTTACAAGAAGGATGGATAGTTCTCTCATTGATAAAGTGATATATTTTTTTTAAACCAATCCACTGTTTGTTGCAGTCCGGCAGTT
>JAMCVO010000630.1 GCA_023475715.1 Actinomycetota bacterium | reverse complement strand
TCAGAAGAGCTTTGCCAGAAAGTCAGTATCAAGCTTTACTACATCAATAGGAAAATGTGGGGCATAATGTACTGCATCAACAAAAATTAGTGCTCCAACCTTATGTGTCAGATCCGCAAGCCTTTTTATATCATTTATTGTTCCTGTTGCATTGGACGCAAGTCCTACTGCAACTATTTTTGTTTTAGATGTAATGACTTTTGCTGCAAGCTCATAGTTTAATGTGCAATCTGAATCGTTAATTTCAATAAACTTTATAACTGCCCCGTAGTCTTCCAGGGATTTCCACGAGTCGATATTAGCACCATGGTCCATCCTGGTTACAACTACTTCATCACCAGGTTTTATATCCCTTGCGAGTGTCCAGACAAGACTGAATGTAAGGGTTGTCATATTCGGCCCGATTAGAATCTCTTCCCATAAAGGTGCGTTGACGAAATCGGCAACGCTTTTTCTTACATCTACGAGCATTTTGTCGGTTGCAACGCTGGTATCGAAATATCCTCCATAATTACCATTGTCATTGATCATATAATTAACCATTGCATCTATTACGGCTTGAGGGACCTGAGTTCCACCGGCACCATCAAGAAATATCCTATACTTTCCTTTTACTTTTTTGTTCAATGCAGGAAAATGCTTTCTTAGTGGAGAAAGATCAATTGCAGTCATTTAACACCTCATATTCTTTTATATTATAAAAACAGGCTGATCTTTAAATTATTTTTGCCTGTTATTCTAGGGAGGAACTATCTTTTCCAGTCCTGGATAATCTTCTTACCTGATAATTTTAATCGGTAGCTACGACAATCAAATCTGCTTGAATTTTAATTATATTAAACTTAAATTAAAAAATTTCTCTCTTTGAATATATTAGTAAATATTTTATTAAATATGTAAAATATTAACAAATATATGTGATTTTTTATAAAATTGCAATATAATTTTAAATAAAATATAAACCATTAAGTCTTTTTAAATAAATTATTTTAATAATTTTTTTATTATTAATAATCTAAATATTTCTATTAGATCTAAAACAAAATATGAGTAATATTAAATAATATTACAATTTTGTAAAATAAAATTTATAATTGTAAATAATTTTAATAATATCATTTTTGTTATAAGTTGCAAAATAACGGAGGTAAACTATGAAAACAAATTTTATCGCAAATGAAACCGTACAATTTAGAGTATTTTCACAGTCTCAAATTGAAGAGATTGTCTCAACATCTTATGAAATATTATATCGAGTTGGAACCGTAGTTGAAGATTCAGAAATTTTAAAGCTCCTCGCTGATGCAGGGTGCATTATAAAAAATAAAAGAGTCTTTATCCCCCAGCACCTAATTAGTGAATGCCTATCTACTACACCAAAAAGAGTATCTATGTCAAATCGCAATGGTAAACTTGCAATGGTACTTGAAAAAGACAAGATTTACTTTGGAACAGGTTCTGACTGTGTATTCTTATTAGATCCGTATACTGGAGAGAGAAGAAAATGGTTTGAAAAAGATATAGAAGATGCTGCACGAATTTCAGATTATCTTCCCAATATCGATTTTCACATGTCTTTTGGACTGACCTCTGATGTACCCACCATGACTTATGACAGATACCAGTTTCTATCTATGGTTAAAAATACTTCAAAACCACTTATTTTGACTACGGTAGACGGTAAAGGTCTTGAGGATATATATAATATGTGCTGTATTCTTACAGATGGTGAAGATAATTTCAGGCTTAAACCTTTTATAGCACTGTATTCTGAACCCATAACACCGCTTACTCATGCAAAAGAAGCACTTTCAAAATTAAAATTTGCTGCTAAAAAAGGTATTCCAAATGTTTATACTCCGGCACCAAATGCTGGCGCAACTTCGCCTGTTACACTTGCCGGAACTATTGCTCTTGGTGCAGCTGAATATCTTGCTGGTATAGTATTTGCTCAACTTATTGCAAAAGGAGCGCCAATGATTTCCGGTGGAGTTCATTTTTCCATGGATATGACTACTGGTGTTGCAAGTTATGGCTCAACGGAATTTAATCTTCTTCACGCTGCAATGACTGAGGTTTGTAAATATCTTGGGCTCCCCGTATTTTCAACTTGCGGCTGTTCAAGCTCGAAATTATTTGATGGTCAATCAGCACTTGAAGCCATGTTTGGAACATTGTCTGCTGCTCTTTCAGGTGCAAATATAATCCATGATATAGGTTATCTTGAAGATGGTTTATGTGGGTCTTACGAACAATTGGTTTTAACAAACGAACTTATAGGTATGGTAAAAAGATATATTTCAAGTGTAAAAGTTGATAAAAATACACTTGCGCTTGACGTCATAGAAAAAGTTGGACCAGGTGGTAATTTCCTGATGGAAGATCACACATTTGCTAACTTTAAAAACGAAATATTTATGCCCCAATTAATAGACCGTTCTGTATATGCAAACTGGAAAACAAATGGATCAAAGAGTTTGGAAGTTAGAGTTAATGAAAAAGTGAAAGAGATACTTAAAGAACACAAACCAGAACCAATCCACTCTGACAAACTCTTAAAAATTGAAGAATATATGAAAAAATATGTGAAATAGTTTTATAAGGAGAATCATGTAATGATAAAAGTTCCTTGCTGTTTTAATTTAGGAATAAATTAATATTTAAAATTACGAGGATCAAAATATTCGATTACTTCATCCAATTCATAGAAAAATGAAATAGGTTGTTTTGTTACATTCGCAATCAATATTAGTTCGGCAGCATTTACAGCTCTCGTTCCATGCTCGATTCTAGATATAGTAACGTATCCTATGCTGGTTTTATCTGCAACTTCTTTCAACGTTAAATTAGCAAGTACTCTTGCTTTTCTTACTTTTTCACCTATCTGTTTATTCAGCTCTTTACTCATTTAAAAAGATAATAACAAAATATTAAATAAATTTCAAAACTTTACTTTTATTTACTATTAATATCGTAAATTTTTAAATAAGTTTATGTTTATATTACTGTTTTAATCGTAAAAATAGTCTTAAGGTTAATCTTAATTTTTATTATTTTATTGATTTAGTTTATTTTATTTATTAGTATATTTATAAGGCATTATAAATTAAAAAATCTTTTTAAAAAAAGGAGCCTATTAATGATTGATAAAGACATTAAAAATATTAACGATATAAAAAATAAAGTAAAAACAGAGATAGATAATTTAAGTGAGCAGCTAATTGAGTTAAGCGATTACTTATTTGAACATCCTGAAATTGCAGGTGAAGAATATGAAGCATCAGAAATAATAATTGAAGAATTCAAAAAACATGGATTTAAAGTTAAAAAAGGTATAAGTGGAATTACAACTTCTTTTATGGCAACTTTTGAATGTGAAAATAAAGGACCGGCAGTAGCACTATTATCAGAATATGACGCCTTACCAACATTAGGCCATGCGGTTGCTCATAATTTAACTGGTATTGCCAGTGTAGGAGCAGCAATAGCTTTAAGTAAAATAAGTAACAATCTTTCAGGTAAGATTGCTTGTATAGGCACACCAGGAGAAACTAGCTTTGACAGCAAAGTCTTAATGATAAAAGATGCCATTTTTAAAGATATTGATTACACTTTAATTGTTCAATCTGGAGATGGACATTATGTAAATCCAATATATCTGGCGGAGGAAGGACTTCAATTTACTTTTAGAGGGAAAGCTTCTCATGCTGCTGCAGCACCTCATCAAGGTATTAATGCATTGGATGCGATACTTATGCTATTTAATTCAATAAATGCACTACGACAACAATTAAAAGAAGATGTAAGAATACATGGTATTATATTAAAAGGAGGAGAAGCAGTTAATATTATACCCGATTACACAGTAGCAAGATTTTCTATAAGATCTAAAAAAAAAAAATATTTAAATGAATTTATTGAAAAAATTAAAGATTGTGCAAAAGGGGCCGCTCTGCAAACAGGTGCTGCAGTTAAAATATCCTATTTTGAAAAGTCCATCGATAACTTACTTAGAAATGAAGTATTAAGTAAAGAATATGCTGATAATTTAACTTCTTTGGGTGAAACAATAGATCCTGATTCAAAAATATTTGGTTCAAGTGATGTAGGAAATATTAGTTACTTAATGCCAACGATAAGTCCAATGATTCAGGTTGCAGAAAAAGGAACTGAATTATATACAAAACAGATGACTAACTCTGCTAATTCCCAATTAGGTCACAATGGCCTAATAATAGGCGCAAAAACTTTAGCTATGACCTGTGTAAAAATAATGTCTGATAATAATTTTGGAAAAAATGTGAAGGAATATTTTAATAAACAGTTAAAACAAGTAGAAGAATAATTTCTCCCCAATCTTGTTTAGCCTTGCAGAACTACTGCCCGCGCCGGGCATATATATGAATTCAAAGCTTTGAACGGAAGAACTGTCAACTTTGCATTGAAGCTTTCAATCTTTTCCAGATTAATGCACGGAGCAAGTATTAATATGTTTGCCGGATAAAATCTTGCAAAAATACCTTCGGGATTTTTAGGATTTTCCCATTCAGCAGAATCAGTTCCCAGCAGAAACGGTTTTTTTCCTATTATGTAATCCATTGCTTCCTTTTTAAAAAACCAGGATTTTGAGAAAAAATCCTTTCTTTCCCAGAATTTTCCATACCCTGTTCCAACAAGAATTGCCGCTCCATGAGGTATAGGTTTTTTCTCACCTTTTTCTATATCCTGAAGCGAAATAAATTTTTTACCGTCTTTTTCTTGCAGGTTTTCATAGACTATGTTTAAAACGTATGCATCAATCATAAACAATTTTTCAAGAGGATAT
>JAMCVO010000085.1 GCA_023475715.1 Actinomycetota bacterium | reverse complement strand
TTGTTGCTACTTACACTGGTGTTGAAGAATATAGGGATGGTTATGCATCAGAAGGGTTTACTGGAAAAATCATTGTAAAAGAAGCTGGTGAAAAAACAATTATAGTTAACATATCAGATTCAAGAGGAAATAAACAACAATTAAATATACCTGTTAATGCTGTTGAAGCAGAGCCAGTAGTTATATCAATAAACCCTAAAATAATTCTTGAAAGAAACGTAGAGCCTTATCTTAATTACTTTGTTGCTACTTACACTGGTGGTCATAAAAACGATAAAGTTGAGTATATAAAATGGTACTTAAATGATTCTCTACTTGAAGGTAAAAATAGTTTCCAATTGCTTTTATCTGAATTACCTCATGGAGACCATAAAATAAAATCAGAGTTTGGTATGAAATTATCTCAACCTGTTTTCGGTGAATATAACTTAAAAGTTGAGAAAAATATTGAACCAACATGTAGTCCAGTTGAAATCATCATTACTCCAGGTAAGTACGGAAAACAAATTGCACAATCTACTGCTAATTGTCAAGATCCTGATAGTATTATTTATTATAATTGGAAGAATAGTTTAAATGGTGTTTCATATTCTAAGAAAAAAGAATTGTTATTAACATTTAAAAATGTAAGTGAAATATCTGGCTTAGTTCTTGAGGTAACAACTAACCATAACCAAAAATTAGAAATTACACCAACTATTAAATATTGATTAAGGAAGAGTAAAAATGAAAATAACAAAAGTTAACAAAAATCAAAATAAAAGATTAAGCTTATTAATTCCAATAATTCTTACTGGCGTGGTTGGTGTTTCTAATGCTGCAACCGTTTGTCAGTCTGGTTATACCAAATATACTATTTCAGGTCAAGAGAAATGTGTTGAAAATCCTGTACCTGGTCAACAGGTTTTTGTTGGAAACCCTACTTATGGAAGTGGTTATTTCTCAACCTCTTTAACTTGTCCTTCTGGATACACTGAAGTTTATGGTACTTGTTATAAATGGTCATGCCCTGCTGGAACAAGCATGACAAATCACCCAACCGATCCAACAAGAAAAAACTGTACAACATATCAAAACCCTCAATATTGTCAAAATATTAGTTGTAATTCAGGTTTTCAAATAGAAGGTTCTGTTTATGATTCTTATTGTGGAACTAATGCGTTTAATCCTTTAACAGGAAAAACTGTAAATAATTTCAAATGTTTTAGGTTAGATTATACATATAACACAATTCCTACAATAACAGCTCCTTTTGCAACCAATATTTTTGAAATGGATGCCTTCTCTTTTTCTGTGGGAGCTTCCAATACTGATTATGTAGCTGATGGAAATGGAAATATGTCTGTTAACATCAATAAATCAACAGGAAATGCAACCTGGAATAGTTCCTCAAGCTCAACTCCAGCAAGTCATACTGTAACTATCAGCGGAACAGGTATGTATGTCAAAAAAATAGAAGGAACAAAAACAGAAAGATTTAACGTAACATTTACAGATCCAAGAGGCGCTTCTGTATCTGAAATTTATGAATTAAACACAACATTTAAAACCATATTCCCAACCATAACTACAAGTGATGAATTTACTGGGTATGACAATACAAGCATATCTTTAAATACATCTGTAATGGATATAGACCAGCCAAACGGTTTAATTATTCAGTGGACTCAGGTTTCTGGAACAATAGCTACAATAACTGATGCTAATAAAGCAACCCCAACAATAAAACTTCCTTTAAGAAGAATGTATGAAGGCACTGAAGTTTTAGAATTTAAAGTTTCTGTTACTGATGAAGACGGCAATAAAACAGAAAAATTAGTTAAAGTAAACAACGTTCCTCAAAATACAAAACCAGTTCCTATTACAAGTGATAAATCAAAATCACCTATAGGCTCTCCTATGACGGTTAATGAAGGAGTTGGTAATTTAAAAACTACATTCTGCCCTTATTTAAGCTATGATGTTGAAGATGGTTACAATGATTTAACATTTAAGTTTGAGTTAATTTCTCAAACAGCTGTTCCTATAACTTATATTGCAGATCCAAATGACGCTTCTTGTATTATCATTACTCACCCTGAAGTAAAACCAGCACAAGGAATACAATCTTATACTTTCTCATTAACAGCTACTGATTTGGATAAAGAAAGCGCTACTCAAAATATTGTTTTCAAAGTAGTTCCAACTGATATTGATCCTACATTATCTATTAGTAAAGATGGAGTTGACGTAGAGACATTTACAGCAACAGATGAAGAAACTATTACATTAAAACTTAAAGCAGATGATGTAGATGGATTTATTAATAACATAACTTGGGAACAAATAGGTGGAACAGCAATTGTTAACCCTGTTTTAACAACGATTAATTCAAAAGAAAAAGAATTAACTTTTAAAATGCCTAACAGAAAAATGTCTCAAGGAAATGAAGTTATAACCATTAAAGCAAAAGCAACTGATGATGATGCTAATTTTGTATTCGATACTGTTAATATTACATTAAAACCTTCAAACATAAAACCTGTAGTAGACTATAAAGCACTATCTGAAGGTGTTGAAAAATACATTGTTAATGAATTAACTGAAGTTAAATTGGACGGTTCTGCTACTTATGATACTGATGGAAAACCAAATACAAAAGATGGAATAACTTACAAGTGGATTCAAGTATCAGGCAAACCTGTTACCATCATCAACAACAATTCAGTAAATAATGCTTCTTTTATAGCACACAAACAATTATTGCAAGATGGAAACGGAAAAGTAGAAATTAAATTAATAGCTACAGATGATGATGGAGAGTCTTCAGAAACAACTAAAGAAATAACAATAGTTCCTATTAATACTAAACCAGTAGCTTTAACAAATCCTGATTTTAGAATTGCAGAACAAACTATTGGTACATTAGATGCTGTTGATTCATACGATCCAGACGGTAGTAATCCTTATGGAGTTCCTAATTCAGAAGCAAATTTAAAATACTTCTGGAAACAAACAAAAGGTGAAACCGTTAACATATCTAATTTTGACAAAGAAAAAGCAAGCTTTATAGCACCTATTAGAAATATGAAAGACCAAAAAGCTAATGGTGATGGAGTTCTTGAATTTGAACTTACCGTTACTGATGAAGACAATCAATCATCTACTAAAAAAATGTTAGTAAATTATTATGCAGTTAATAAATTACCTGTAGCTGTGCCTGGTAACGATAGAACAGTTAAAGAAAAAACATTAATAGGAATTAATGGAGATGGAAGTTATGATGACGATGGTTTTATAGAGTCTTACAAATGGGAAGTTGTAGAAAGTGCTCCTGAAAGCAATATAACAATAAATAATCCAACTGCTAAGAAAACAGACTTCGTTTCTCCTGAACAATGGATAAACAAACCAACAAAATATAACATCATTAGATTAACAGTAACAGATAATGATGGTGAAACAGGTTCTGCTGATTTTAAAGTCTCTTATGTTGGTGAAAATTTAGCACCTATTATTGATTATCAAGCAGAATTTACATTTAATGAAAAAACAGAATTTACATTAACTCCTAATGTATTCGATAATGATGGATTTGTTGAATTCTTTGAATGGAAAAGAGAAAGCGGATTAGTCATGAATAACATTAAAGATGCTGATAAAAAAGATGTTACTATGACAACCCCAGTTAGAAAATTCTCTGAAGGAATAGGTAGTTCAATTTATTCTCTTACCGTTACAGACAACGAGGGGACTAAAACAACTAAGAACATAAAAATAAATACAGTTCCTATCAATGATCCACCTGTTCCTGTTGTTCAAGGTCTTGATGCCAATAATGAAATAGAAATAGAAGATTTAACTGATTTTATGTTAAACGGTTTAGCTTCATACGATCCTGATGAAGATGGTTCAATTATTGCTTATGAATGGAAACAACTTGAAGGCGAACAATTAATAAAAATAACCGATCCAATAAAAGGTGAAACTCATGCAAAAACTCCTTATAGAAGTGTTTTAAATGGAAAAACTAAAATAAAAATGCAATTAAAAGTTCTTGATAATGATGGAGCTTTTGCTACTAAAGAGTTTTTTGTTGTTATTTCTCCTAAAAATATAACTCCTACTGCTGATGCTGGTGTTGATTTTGATGCAAACGAATTATCTATTATTAAATTAGATGGCGTAAAATCTTTTGACCCTGATGGAACAATAGAAAAATACGAATGGAAAGTTATTTCTGGTGATGCAACAATTGCTTCTGAAGGAAGTGATTTAAAAGGTACACCAACTTCAAATTCACAAAAAGTAAATCTATTTACTCCTTCGGTTATGGAAAACGAGCCTAATAAAGAAATTGTTTTATCATTAAAAGTAACCGACAATGAAAATGCAACTCATGAAGATACTATTAAAGTGACAGTTAAACCGCTTAATGCAAGACCTACTGTTCAAATAAGTAAAAATGAATTTGTCAAAGGTACAAACAAAGTTTTCTTAACTCCTATATATAACGATCTTGATGGTACTGTTGAGAAAGTAGAGTTTGAAGTTAAGTCAGGTCATCCTTTAAATATAGAATCTAAAGAAGGTGTTGGTATATTTACTTCTCCTAATCCTCCTGAAGGAACTGAACTACAAAGCCTAATAACTGTAACCGTTACAGATAACGAAGGTTCAAAAAACTCAGCAGATATAACTTATAAGTTCTATTATGGAGAAGATAAGGTTTATACAATGGAAGATCAAAAAACTTTTGCTATTGTTAAAAACTTGTTAGATGAAACTAATAGACCTATTTCAAGAATTGAATCTAAACCAATAACAGATTCAGAAGATAGAGTTATTAATG
>JAMCVO010000300.1 GCA_023475715.1 Actinomycetota bacterium | reverse complement strand
TCCGAGAATAAAATTATAACATGTAAAATTAAAATTATGTGGAGATAACAATGCAAACAAAAATAAAAATGGTTTACTGGAAAGGTGAAAAATTCTGGTTAGGTAAGATTCTTGAACATCCTGAAATCATGAGCCAAGGTGAAACCCTGGAAGAACTTGAAGAAAACCTAAAGGATGCTTATAAATTAATGCTAATGGATGATGTCCCCTCAGATTATCAGCTTAAAGAAATCTCTGTATGAAACGAAGCAACTGTTGAAACAATTAAAAAAAGAAGGCTGCATATTTTTTAGACCTGGATCAAGACATGATATTTATATAAATCCAAAGACTGGTCAAAAACAACCAATTCCTAGGCATAAAGAAATTGATAATTCATTGGCAAATCATATTAAAAAATAATTGGGTATTGCAAAATAAACTTCTGGCTGGGGGAGAGGATTCGAACCAATTACACACTGGCTATTATTCATACTGTGAATAATAATACATTAATTGAGTATAAAATTATTTGAACTGTTTTTTATATGAATATGGTTGAAACTTTCTATTGTTTTAATTCCTTTATCTTCTCTATGACTGCATCTGCCATCTGAGTTGTTCCGACGGCTGTAGGATCAGCAGGAGTTGGCTTCATATCATAAGTTACATTTCTGCCTTCGGCTATAACCCATGCTATCGCAGTTTCCATCAAATCAGCATATTTCTCCTCACCGATATGGCGCAGCATAAGAACAGCGGAAAGCATTTGTGCTGTAGGATTAACTTTATTGGCCCCCTTATATTTTGGGGCACTCCCATGAGTAGGCTCGAATAAGGCTAGATCTTCGCCAATATTGCTGCCAGGTGCCACTCCCAGCCCGCCGATAAGACCGGCTGCCAGGTCTGAAATTATATCACCATACAAATTAGGTAACACCATTACATCATAGAGCTCAGGTTTCTGAACAAGCTGCATACACATATTGTCCACAATCCTGTCTTCAGGTTCTATATCAGGGTATTCAGCAGCAATTTTCCTGAAAATTTCCAAAAAAAGCCCGTCAGTATATTTCATAATATTTGCCTTGTGAACACCTGTAACTTTTCTCCTTTTGTTTTTTCTTGCATATTCAAAAGCAAATCTTATTATCTTTTCCGAACCCGCAATTGAGATGGGCTTTATAGATAAACCGCTGTCGCCCCTGATCGGGGTTGTATTTATTTTTCCAATATATCTAATTAAATCAACCGTATCTTTTTTACCCTGCTCGAATTCCACTCCGGCATACAGATCTTCTGTGTTTTCCCTTATAATAACAAGATCTATATTTTCATATCTGCTCCTCACACCCTTATAGCTTTTACATGGACGCACACATGCATAAAGATTGAAAAGCTTTCGCATTGCAACATTGACGCTTCTAAATCCGGTGCCAACTGGTGTGGTAATAGGACCTTTCAGGCCAACCTTATTTTTTTTAAGTGATTCTATGACGTTATTTGGCAATACTGTTCCTTCTTTTTCATAAACTTCAGTTCCGGCATTTACGATATCCCAGTCGATATTTACACCTGTAGCTTCTACAACTCTGACAGTTGCGGCAGAAATTTCCGGACCCGTACCATCACCAGGTATCAAAGTAATTACATGTTTCATAAATTAAACCCCTTATTTTTAGTTATATGATCAACCAGACCCCCGTCTGATAATATCTTGATCATTACTTCCGGGAGTGGATTGAATCCGATTTCTAATTTTTTTGTCAAATTGCGGACAATACCTTTTCTTAAATCTATTTCAAGCATATCTCCCTCATTTATTTTATCAGTGTCGCATATAAGTACAGGGAGACCGATATTTATGCTGTTTCTAAAAAATATCCTGGCAAAGGATTTTGCAAGAACTGCCCCAACCCCTGCGATCTTCATAATTATAGGGGCATGTTCTCTGCTTGAACCCAGACCAAAATTTCTCCCGCCTGCAACAATATCTCCGGACTTGACTTTGGAAGCAAATTCCGGATCCGCATCTTCCAGCACATGTTTTGCCAGCTCAGGAAGGTTTGATCTTAAATGAAAATACCTGCCAGGTGCAATAAGATCTGTCGATATGTCATCGCCAAATTTAAAACTTCTGCCCTGTATAATACTGCCATCTCTATTGTTTTTATTGGTGCTATTAAAGTCTGTACTTTCATTTTTAATTTTTGCGTTATTTTTATTTTCCATTTCGCTGCAACACCTCCCTGGGATCAGCAATAAAACCTCTCACTGCGCTCCATGCAGCAGTTGCTGGCGATGATAGATATATGAATGCATCCGGATTTCCCATCCTGCCTTTAAAATTCCTGTTCTGTGTGGAAAGACATACTTCTCCATCTCCAAGGATCCCCTGGTGAACGCCTACGCACGGTCCGCATCCGGGAGAAATGACCGCTGCCCCACTTTCAATTAAAGTTTCAATAATTCCGGTACGCAATGCTTCCAAATATACACTTCTGGAAGCTGGCACTACAATCAACCTGACGCTTTCAGCAATTTTTCTACCATTAAGTATTCCGGCGGCAATCTTCAGATCACTCAATCTGCCGTTAGTGCACGTCCCAATCAAAACCTGGTCTACTTTAACTTTATCAATTTTGCTGACAGGCACCGTATTATCTACAGTATGAGGCATTGATATCATTGGTTCGACTTCGCTGCAGTCTACATCAATTTCAGCCTCGTATTTTACACCTTCATCAGCTTTTATTTCCTTAAAGCATTCATCTCTTCCTTGCTGACTGAGATATCGATTTGTTATCTCATCCGCTGCAAATATCCCTGCTTTTGCCCCGGCCTCAACTGCCATATTTGAAATGGTGAACCTGTCTTCCATTGTAAGTTCTCTGCTGGCACTTCCATCAAATTCAAGCACCTTGTAAGTGGCTCCATCAGCAGTTATTTTCCCTATCAGATAAATGATCAGGTCTTTGGCATAAACTCCCCTGCTTAATTTGCCATTAAAATTAACTCTTATGGTCTGTGGCACCAGAAGCCATGTTTTTGCAAGAGCAAACCCTGCTGCAATATCTGTAGATCCCATTCCGGTCGCAAAAGCGCCAAGCGCGCCTGAAGTGCAGGTATGAGAATCTGCGCCGATGACAACATCTCCCGGACAGACATAAGACTCAACAAGAATCTGATGGCATACTCCCTCGCCGATATCACTTAGCCTGGCCCCGCTTTCCTTTGCAAAATCTCTCAGTATCTTATGTGAATCAGAAAGCTCTTTTCTGGGGCTTGGTGCAGCATGATCTATAAAAAAAATAGATTTTGCAGGGTTTGCAACTTTATTAAGGCCAAGTTTCTTTATCTGGCTTACAGCAAGAGGTCCCGTCCCATCCTGGGCCATTACTACATCGACATCTACAACTGCTATGTCTCCGGCCCTGACATCCCTGCCGGCGTGGGCGCTTAATATTTTCTCGGCAATAGTCTTCAAAAATACTCCTTTCTAAACTTCTGCTTGTTTATTTTCCTGATAATCCTTATAAATATATATCAATTCCTTATCAAAAAGCGGTCTTTTCAAGTCAACAGACATTGATCTTGCCATCGCAAGTATGTCATTGGCTTCTTTGTCTGTTAAATCTATTTCGAACTCTTTAAATTTATGCAATATTGTATGAGAGCCTGAATGCTTCCCGACAACAAGCTGCCTGGTAAGACCAACTTCCCCTGGTTCAAAGACTTCATAATTTCTGGGATTCTTCAGGACTCCGTCAGCATGTATACCTGATTCATGAGCAAAAACATTAGTACCTACAATCGCTTTACAAACAGGGATTGCTCTTGCTGAAGCTTTCGCGACATATTCGGATAGTTCCCTGAACTTTGATGTTGTCATCCCAAGGTCAACATCTTCCAGATATTTCAGCGCCATTACAATTTCTTCAAGTGCAGCATTGCCTGTTCCTTCACCAAGGCCATTTACGCTTGTGACAAGACTGGAAGCACCAGCCCTGATTGCCGCCATAGCATTGGCTGTCGCCATACCGAAATCATTGTGATTATACACCTCTATAGGAAAAGCAATAGTATTAAGTATTGCATTAATATAAAGAAAAGTTCTGAACGGGTCAAACCGGCTGACCGTGTCACAAATTCTGAACCTGTAAGCACCTTTTTTCTTGGCAATATTTATCATTTTCAGCAGGAACTCAAGATCAGTCCTGGATGCATCTTCAGCACTTACGATAAAATCAAGTCCATTGCTTTTTGCCTCGCTTATTGTTTCCCTTAACTGGTTTAAAGCCCAGGTTCGGGTCTTACCATATTTTACTTTAAGGTGAAGATCAGATGTTGAAATATTAATTATTATATTTTTTATACCGCATTCTGTGGCATACGCAATATTTGCAGGATCAGCCTCACAGTAAGTAAACAACTTGCAGTTAGGTTTTGAGGCTATTATTTCTTTAATAATCTCTCTCTCGGCCGGACCCAATGAAGGTGTTCCGATTTCAATCTCAGGAATCCCAACTTCATCAAGCAGTTTTGCAATCCTGATTTTTTCATGCTTTGAAAATACTACACCCGCGGTCTGTTCACCGTTTCTTAAGGTAGTGTCTATTATGTTTACATAACTTTTATCTTTGATTTCTGTTACCATTTAAGCCTCCCTGCTGTTTTGTTTTTTCTCGTGCCTGTCGCCGCCCTTATAAGATTTATATGTTTCCGCAATCTCACTATCATACAGCGATCTTTTCATAGCAATACATTTAGCCCTGATTATATCAGCAATTTCTTCAGACTCTTTGGGAGTTGCCTTATAACCAAGCAGGTTCAGTTTGGAAAGGACTGTATTAA
>JAMCVO010000360.1 GCA_023475715.1 Actinomycetota bacterium | reverse complement strand
AGACCATCTGAGCTACAAGGACACAAAATAATAAAAGCTGCACCACCAGCCAGCAATAATTTGGCTGCTTATACTACAATAATCTGGTCTACTCTATAGTAATTTGGATTATATAATATAACTTAAAAAAATTAAAAGTTCAAAGTATCCCGGAAGTGAAGTCTGTTTCGTATCCTTATATAAATAGGCGGCTGAGTTGCTCAGATTTAATCTTTTTTGAAGCGGGTTTTCTTTTCTGCAACTTTCAGGTTTCTCTCTTCTATCAGTTGTTCCAAAAATACTGATGTCTCTTCAAGAAGTTCAGGATTTTCTCTGAGCAATTCATATATTTTATGAAGCCTGAATTCCAGGAAATATTCAGCAGGGATATCCAGACCGCTGGCTATTATTTTAATGGTCTCTATAGGAGGTGATTTTTTTCTGTTTTTAAGTTTGCTGAAGTATGTATAACTAAGATTTGTCCTGTTTTCCAGGGTGCGGAATTTTATTTTCTTTTTTTCCAGGATTTCTTTTAATGCTAAATTAAAGCTCTTATAAGATTTTTCCATAAAGCTAACATTTATTATGCTCTTAAATACTTGCTTAACACTATAATATTACCTTATACTGCCCGCTTGCATAAGGAAAAAGAGGCAATAAACGTTGACAATTATGTCAACAAACGATAAAATTGTATTGTTAAAACGTATAAATAATAACTTTTAATTTTTTATTGAAAAAAATATTGAAATATTCCAAAGGATAAATAAAAAGGGAAAGGTAAAATAAAACATGATGTTATTTTCTTTATCATTGCTTATTCTTACAGCAATACTTTGTATCATAATTCTGCTTTCATATTTGATGTTTAAGAATTCCAATCCATTGCTGACATCAATATCTGTAATTCCGGAAAATTCAGAAGTTGAAATAAATAAAAAGCAGCAATTTCGTGTCATTGCAAAATATTCTGATATTACTACTTCTGATATTACCAGATTCGTTAAATGGTCTTCAACAGATGACTCTATTCTTACAATAGGTAAATCAGGAATTTGTACAGCTTTAAAAGAGGGTTGTGCAGAAGTTTGCGCCAGATATTGTAAAGTTACGGCAAAGGCATTGGTAAAAGTAAAAGATTTTAAGTTAAAAAGGTAAAAAGAAAAATTGCCCCATGATCAAAACTGGGAAATTTATGAATTGATATAATTATGTATAGTAAATAAATGGTATAATTGAAATAAATTATACAGGGATATTTTCCCCAATGTTTTAACCTGGATTTTTATTGAGTTACAAATGAACAGGAGAACTAAAAATTATAAAATCATAAAATTACTTTTAATAGCATCAGTTTCGCTCATATCAGCAATTTTTCTTCTTACAAGTTTTTCTACAAGCTGCAATAAGCCCGTTAATTCCAGTGACACTGGCTCAGATAAATACGAAACTACAAGGACAGAAATGGTGGAAGAACAGATAGTTGCAAGAGGTATAAAGGATGAGCAAGTAATTGATTCTATGTTAAAAGTACAGCGTCATTTATTCATAGATGAAAGTCAGTGGAATCAGGCATATAATGACTATCCGCTTCCAATAGGGAAGGGACAAACCATATCTCAGCCTTATATAGTAGCCCTTATGACAGAAAATCTTAAACTTAATGGAAAAGAAAAGGTCCTGGAAATAGGAACAGGTTCAGGGTACCAGGCAGCAATACTTGCAGAAATTGTTGAACAAGTTTATACAGTTGAAATAATCCCACTCCTGTATGAAAGAGCAAAAAAGCCACTATCTAAATATACAAATGTCAAGATGAGTAATCATGACGGATATTATGGCTGGAAAGAATTTGCACACTTCGACAGAATAATAGTTACAGCAGCACCCGACCACATCCCGCAGCCTCTAATAGAGCAATTAAAAGATGGGGGTATTATGGTTATACCCGTAGGTCCTCCTGGCTGGAATCAGGTGCTGTGGAAGGTTATTAAGGAAAATGGTGATGTAAAAACAATAAAAATCATTGATTTTGTATCATTCGTTCCTCTAACAAGAGAGAATTATTAGAAATACTTATATGAAACCAATGCCAGTATATACATTACCGCAGATATGGCAATCACGACTAAAAAACCCAGATGTATGGATAAAATAACTGCAGCGATAGAGCCAATCACAGAAGCACAGCCATTAATAGCCCAAACCCAGGGGGTTATTTCCTCCCTTTTTTCTTTAACCTTGGCAATACCTTTAGGAAAAGGCATTCCCATAAAAAAGCCCAGTGGAATTACAATTAAAACTGTGTAAAGAAATCTCAGCCATAAAGTTCTTGAAATTATAAAGTCTCCGGCAAATCTAAATCCTGTTACAAATGTAATTATATAAACTACCAAAACCAGAACAATCCATTTAAGCTCAAATTCAATTTTACTGCTTGTAAAACTTCCCAGCCCCGCGGATAACATTAAGCTAAAAAGAATTACCGCAAGTGAATATGCCGGCTTACCTAAAATTAAAATAAACTTCTGAATAAATGGAAGTTCTATAAAGAAAAATCCAAAACCAATAGCAAAAAAATAACTTAAAAATTTAAAATCCCTTTTAAAACCTATGTTTATTTTCTTTAACTTTAAAGGAAGAAGGATTAATAAAAAAGATAAAGTGATAGCTACAACAAGAGCTACAAGCAATATTAAGTAACCTCCACCTCCAAAAGGCTGGGTAGATTTCCCAAAAAATTTTATAATATCAGGAACCTGTCTGAATTTAAAAAAATTATAAAAATATGGGTTTTCATCTGTAGAAGGTTTTATATTAAAATAATAATCTTTATAAAAAGCTTCTCTTTCTTTTTTGCTTGCTTCAACTATATTTTTGAAAAAATCGTAATAATATGGCTCATCAAACTGATTATAGATATTTGTTTCATTACTCTTTGCACCAAAATAATAAACAACATCAAAATTTAATTCATTCAACCTCTTTTTTAATAGGCTTATTTCCTCACTGCCAAACCCATCTTTTTTAAATAATGTTGTAATTGTTGACCAGCTTCTAAATGCGAAAACTTTCTGTGGCAAATCATTTATCCCAAGCCTTGCGCTGCTCTCTGATATAGTTGATATAATTTTTAAACCTTCGCTTGGCGGGAATTGAGCCCATCTTGTAATTGCAAGTATTGCATCTTTATTTAGTACTTTTATTAATTCAGTAATTGATTCAACTGTATAAAGATAATCCTCATTAAGACTGTAAGCACCTGATGAAACTGGATGAAAGCTATCAGAAAGACTTACTATTATCAGGTCAAATTTATCTCTGGTAACCTTTATGAAATTTCTACTGGGTACTTCATAAATAAATATATTGTCCCTGTTATATAAATTTCCACTGAACCGGGAAATATTTTTTTCATTCTTTAGTAAATCTACTATTAAATTGTTGTTCTGAGTAATAAAAATATTACTTACTTTCTCCCTTCTTTCCCCGGTAAAATATAAAGCTCCAAGAACATCAAATCCTCCTCCGGGCTCTATAATAAGAATATTTTTAGGTTCCGGTTTAGCTTCGAATATAATCGATTCGGGAAGATAATCCATAAAATCAAGCATTTTTATATTGTCTATTACTTGAGTTATTGCAGACAAATTATCACCATCTATTGTTAAACCCAGTTGTTTGGGTGGTACTTTATCATATTTCAGGCTGATACCGGGAGCAGATTTTATACTTGTACTTTCAACTATATCTATAACTGAGTATGAATTTTCTTTACTTAATACTATTTTAGAATCAGGGTATCGTAAAACTGTAGGAAGACTTTTATATGGGGACATTCTAATTTCAAATACTTTTGGGTAAAAAAGAAGCGTGGCCATCATAAAAATTATAAAAATTAAACTTAGAGGTAAAAAAATCTTAAAATATCTTTTATTGAGTATGAAAAATGTTGAAACTATACCGATTACTGATGAAGTTACAATTATACCTGTCTTACCTATTATTGGAACAAGAAATATAAATGTTATTGCACCCAGTGCTGAACCAATTAAATTGTAAAAATACGTAATGCCTGGTTTTTCCTGACTGTGAAAAATATATCCAATAAACGATCCGCCAAAGAAAAATGGCAAGAGCAGAAAAAAATAATAAGCTGCAAGATAAAAGACCTGTCTTATTTCCCAGGCAATTTTAAAAGAATCAAAAGGAATATAGTTGATTAAAATAAAACTTATAAATATTGATACAGAAAAATTGAATGCAAAAAAAAGTTTGATCAGGTTGGGATTTTTTAATCTATTTATGAAAAAATATAAAAAACTCCCGCTAATTCCAAAACCAAGAAGGGCAACACTTACGATTAAAAATGCAAAATGGTAGTAATCAGATACTGAAATAATTCTAAGCAAGCATACCTGGTATAAAAATATTGAAAACGATATTAGAAATAAGGAAATATTTATTCTGTTTTTATCATTTAAAATATTCATCTCTATAATTATTACTATAATTTTATATTTTATAACTAAAATTAAAATATTGAAAAAAGCATTAAAAGGATTCTTTTGTTCTTTCCCTTGGTACTCTAACTGTGATAATAACTGCAAGACCCGCCAGTAGAAATATCAATGTACTGAGCAATGCATACCTTTCGTTCTTTGTAAAATACGATATCAATCCAAAGACAAAAGGTCCCAAGATTCCAGAAAATTTACCTCCTATTGAATAGAAACTGTGGGCTTCACGAAATTCAAATTCCCGCACAAATTAAGGGTTTTGAATTTAAACTTGCCCTCCACCTTAAAATCCCGCACAAATTGCAGTTTTTTAAGGGCAAATTTCAGCCAAAAAGGCCAATTTT
>JAMCVO010000758.1:348-4873 GCA_023475715.1 Actinomycetota bacterium | reverse complement strand
CAAGAATGACAGAAGAATTTCCAAAGGCTACTTTTGAGGAACATAAAATCTCTGATTATATAACCGCTCTAAAACAAGGATATAAGCCAAAACCAATTGAAGAGGTACTTCCACAGAGACTGAGAGAATCTGTGATGGCAGAACATAGAAATAGTTTATTAAATGAAGCAAAACAATTTGGACAAATTGCAGAAAAAGGGACTAAACTGCCTGAAGGATTTAATATAATTAAAGATATCCCCGAACTCAAAGGATGGGCTTTCCCAGAAGAATTCCATAATACCCTAAAAACTACTTACGATACCTTTTTCGGTGACGAAGCCACTAAAAATGTACTTAAGGCATATGATAAATTACAAACTATCTGGAAAAGATGGGCACTGGCTACTCCTGGATATCATATAAGAAATTTTCAAAGTGATACATTTTCAGGTCTTATGGAATATGGCCTTGATTTTGTAAATCCAGGGTATTGGGAAAAAGCTGAAAAACTTCTTAGTGGTAAAAATATAGAATTTTTATCTGATACAGGAAAACTTGTTAAAGTTGATAAACAGATATTTACAAGAGCAGGTATTACTTCAGGAACTCAGTATGCGACTGAAGGGCTGATTTCAAAAGAGCAAAAAATATTAAATTATATTTCTCCTGCCCAGTGGTCTATGAAAGCTGGTAATGTCAGAGAAAATCTTGGCCGAGCTGTTGCAGGAATAATTGAGTTAAAGAAAGGAAGTAATCTTGTTAATGCTGCTTTTAATGTAAAGAAGGTATTTTTCGATTACTCAAATACAACACCATTTTTTAGTAACGTAGTAAAAAGATTTGTTCCTTTTGCCACATGGCTGTTTAAAAACCTGGAGCGCCAATTTGAACTTTTAGGAAAACGTACAGGAGCTTATGCGACTATCCCTAAGGCTCTAAATTATCTTTCTAATGTTGCTGATACTGTTCTTGGTGGGACTGAGGAGTATGAAAAAGTAAAACCTGAATTTTACAATGATTTAGGGGTAACAAGAACAGCAATAACAGATTATTCAGGTAATGCTCTTGCATTTAACCCAAATTTGCCATTTCAGGACTGGTCAAGACTTTCATGGAAAGATTTATTATCAGCAACTTCTCCAATGGTTAAAATTCCCTGGGAAATTGCTACAAATAGGGATGTGTTTTTCGGTACAGATATAAATACAAAAAACAGAAATTTCTTTGGTGAGAAAGTAGGTTATCAGGAAGCACCAAAATATCTGCAATGGTTAAAATTTCTTCCTGAAGGCACTCCTGGATTCAAAAAAGATGAAGATGGAAAATTATATATTTCTGATCGAACTGCATATGCCATAAGACAGATACCAATTTTATATTCTCTATCAAGAATGATGCCGGCAACTGAACAAGTTAAAACTCCGACACAGATGTTATCAATTCTTGGTGGAATAAAATTCTTCCCAGTGGAAATGGAAAAAATGAAAGAACAAAAATATAAAGATGTAGTTTCAATGTTAAACAGCGAAATTGACGAAGCAAAAACATTAAAAATAGAAGTGCCGGATGTTAATCAGATAACACAAGCATTAAAGAATTATTACAAAGAAATTGCAGCAAATCAGACAAATTACGGGCAGGTAAAAGAATTAAAAAATACTATGGACGTAATAGGCGGTACAAAAGAGGAAAGACTTCTAATAAAGTTGCTTTCCCAGCCTTATGAGGAAAAAGTTGAGAAAATAAAGGATATGAATCTGGCAGAGCTTCTAACCTTTTTTGAAAAAGAAGGAATAATAGTTGACAAAAACTACATAAATGAATTTGTAAAAGAAAATTATGGCAATCAATAATGTTAAAACAGTCAACAATGGGAAAGGGCGCAATATGGGAAAAGAAGATTCAGAAAGGTTGGCAAGAATAGAAACTCATATCGAGAACATTTTTAACAGACTCGATAAAATAAATGGTTCAATAGAAGATTATCAGATTACAAAAGAAAGAACTAATAATAATTGCAGTGAAATAAATAAGATACAAGACACCATAGACAAAGAAATTAAGCCTCCTCTTACAAAACTTACGATCAAGGTTTATTCAACTGCAATTCTGGCAGGAGTATTTTCCGGCGGTATAGGAAGTCTTATCGGATTTTATATCGCAAAATTATTTACAAGTGTACTGGGAGGATAAATAAATGAGCATACATATAGGAGGTAGTTGCGGAGGTCGCTACAGCAGACCTATCATTGGGATTACATGTTATGAAAACAGGCTACTCCAAAACAATGAACATAAGTATTTCTGGGAAGACAGTCAGTTTTGCATAAAGAATAAAATCTTCTTAATTGTAAATATCGATACATATAAAACAGGTGGTCGTTGGATGCCCTCAAATCAGAAGCTTAGGGATTTTGTTATCGCTACTAAAAATCAATTAAGAACTCTGGGTGCTAATAAAACAAACTGCCGATTTACAGTTGATAACGAATCAGATGAGTATTGCCAAACATTTGAATATTACTGGAATATGGTAAGAGTAGTCCATGACGCATTAAATGGTGAATTTGATTTGGGGACCGGAAATTTCAGAACAGTAAGAAAATACTGGTATGAAAATTTAGCAAGCGTATATGATCAGGGTTATTATGAAGTCTTTGACGTTCACTATCAGGATGGCCTTAACAATTCAAATAGTATAACTCTATTTTCTAACTGGTTATTATTCTTAAAAAACAAATATCAGTTTAAGAGAATTGCAGTTACGGAAGGAAATAACTTTTATAATGTATCCACGAAAGAAGGACATAATCTTTTAAAATTTAAGGACATAATCTTTTAAAATTTCAGATTTCAGAAGCTGAAAGAATAGGGTGTTCTGATTTCTGCTTCGTGTATGCAAACTGGATGCACAACGGTGAGGAATCAGACATGAATATGAGCTATAACTGGAACTTTAATAGTCTTGCATCAACAAGAGATAACTGGAACGATATGAAAAGTTTTATAAATAGTAAAAAACCTAAGGAGGTTATAAATATTATGGACTTTGAATTTAACTATGTAAAACCAGGTTCTAAAAATGAGGAAACAAGAGCAATACAGCAAATCATGATTGATGAAGGATATGATCTGGGAAGTTATGGCGCTGATGGAATTTACGGAGCTAAAACTAAAGAAGCAATTCTTAAGTGGCAAACTGATAACGGTTTAAAAGTAGATGGAATTGTGGGAAGGGAAACTTGGCAATGGATACTTGAGAATCTTCTTACTGGTAAAGAAAGATTTTTGCAGTTAATAGTGAGAAAGGCAAACTTTAAATAATGATGAAATATTCTGATAAATTAACGGAAAATATAATATTTGGCGAATCATGGAGTACAAAAATAATTAATGGCAAGGAAATAAAAAGACAAGTTCCTCCGGATGAAAAATATATTCCTGATATTCTTATAACTGCTCAGGAAGGACAGAAAATAAGAGATAAATTAAACGAAGTCTACGACGATAATATGGAAATAGGATACAGGAATAAGTTAAATGAAATCATGCTTATAATTGATAGTTTCTGGAGACAGTTGGTTTTTCAGCTTCACTTATTTTTAACGGAACAATCAACTACAAAAACAGGAGATCATCCTAAGGGAAAAGCTATTGATTTATTAACTCCAAGAGGTATGACTGCAAATCAGTTCTATTTGTTTATTAAAGAAAAATGCAATACAAAATTCACTAAGTTTATTGTTTATAATTGGGGCGTGCATTGCGCAAGAAAATAATTTTAGGGAGGTGAAAATATGCTTATTATATTCAAAAGTTTAATAATTGGTCTTATTGTGATACTGATTTTGATGTTACTGGATTTCATTCTGGCGGTATCAATAAGACTTAAGACAGGTAAATTTGACTGGAAGCTATTCCTTAATTTTATGAAAACCGGACTGCTGCCTTATATTTTAATTTGGGCGGTTCTGGCCGGAATTAACATTGGGATTCCTTACTTGATTGCTTGGCTTGGTTTTGATATTGGTCTCGAGACAATAATACCTTTAACTTCTATAACGGGGCTTGTCTGGGCGGCATTAATAACCAAGTCGGTAGCTTCCATATTTGCAAAATTTAAAGAAATTGGTATAGAATTAAAAAATCAATGAATTATTCCAATGCAGGTTAGTGTAGTGGTTACACACAAGCCCCATAAGCTTGCTTAGACGGGTTCGATTCCCGTACCTGCTACCAAAATTTTATAGTTCTTATCTTACAATAATTGGAATAAATGTAAGATAAGGACTATTTAATTTTCCAGATTATTTCTATCCTATTTTTATATCCATTTTTGCTATTAGTTGTTGCAGGATTTACTATAATTTTATATACAAGCAAATCAAGCAACTTTCTTTTGCCATAGTAATCCTGATTATTAATTAATTTAAGTATGTTATTATTTTTTATGTAAAGATAAATATTGTCTGTAGTCTGTTTGTAACTTCAATATCATCGGAGGAAGGCTCGGGATCTCCGCTGGGATGGTTATGGATAAATA
>JAMCVO010000758.1:0-338 GCA_023475715.1 Actinomycetota bacterium | reverse complement strand
TCTGTAGTCTGTTTTTTAATTTCTTTTTGCAGCATAGTTTTGGCATTTTTTAATTCTTCATTTCTTTTTTTGAATTCCTCTATTGGTATTAACCCATTAACATACCCATCAGTAAGTCTTGATATTTTGCCTTCAATTTTTTCAAGGTCTTTTCTGTAATAATCTGTATTATTTTTTTTGGTCTTTATTTTTTCCAGCCCTTTTTTAACATTTAAATTTAGCTTTTTAATTTTAGCTTTTAGAAGATCCATAACATAGTCATCTATTTTGCCGGTAATTCTTAAGGCGCAATAACTCTTATAAGGCATATAACATCTGTAACCATATATAGATTCACC
>JAMCVO010000591.1 GCA_023475715.1 Actinomycetota bacterium | reverse complement strand
TTCGAAATAATTTTTAATCTAATATGTAGATAATTAATGCATTTAATAATAAATACGCAAATACTGATTGGGTTGAATAGGAGTGAAAATGGCAGTTGTGAATGAACCACAAACGATTGCTCAAAAAATAATAGCTGCGCACTGCAGCCGAAAATATTTAAATGTCGGCGAAATAGTAAATGCAAGAGTTGATTTCGTGCTTGCAAACGACATCACGATGCCGCTTGCAATAGAAGAATTCAAAAAGATTGGAGTTAAAAAAGTTTTTGATCCGGAAAAAATAATAATTGTCCCTGACCATTTTGCTCCAAATAAAGATATTAAGTCTGCTCAGCAGTGCAAGCTTATAAGAGAATTTGCATATGAATATAAGATTAAAAATTATTTCGAAGTTGGCAGAATGGGTATCGAGCATGCACTTCTTCCTGAATTGGGGCTTGTTGTACCCGGGGACCTTGCAATAGGCGCCGATTCGCATACCTGCACGTATGGTGCCCTTGGAGCTGCAACTACAGGAGTCGGCAGCACTGATGTCGCAGTGGCGATGGCGACCGGAAATTCATGGTTTATGGTTCCAGATACAATAAAATTCATTTATAAAGGTAAATTGAAACCCTGGGTGACCGGAAAAGATTTGATATTATATACAATCGGATTGATTGGCGTGGATGGCGCGCTTTATATGTCGATGGAATTTGGAGGACCAATAATAAGACAGCTTTCCATGGACAGCCGGTTTACAATGTGCAACATGGCAATTGAAGCCGGGGGGAAATTTGGAATAGTGGAATTTGACGAAATTACCAGAAAATATCTGGAGCCAAAAGATACAAGAGATTATAAGATATATAAAAGTGATGAAGATGCCAGTTATTTCAAGACCTATGAGATTGACTGCAGCAATCTGGAACTTCAGGTTTCAACTCCGCATCTGCCTTCCAATGCAAAAGCTGCCAGGGACTTAAAGGATATAAAAATTGACCAGGCAGTCATAGGATCCTGCACCAACGGAAGGATTGAAGATCTAAGAATTGCAGCTTCAATACTTAAAGGCAGGAAAGTTAATGCAAAAGTAAGAACAATAATACTGCCTGCAACCCAGCGTATTTATCTGGAGGCACTGGATCTGGGCTATATCAAGACTTTTGTTGAATCAGGTTGTGCGGTTTCCACACCAACATGCGGCCCATGCCTTGGAGGACACATGGGGATCCTTGCCGAAGGTGAAAAGGCGGTATCAACAACAAACAGGAACTTTGTAGGAAGAATGGGGCACCCAAAAAGTGAAGTTTATTTAAGCGGACCCGCTGTTGCGGCAGCTTCGGCAATTGCGGGAAGGATTGCTACACCAGAGGAGGTTTTGTAATAATGATAATAAGGGAGAAGGTAATAAAATATGGAAACAATGTCGACACTGATGTAATAATCCCTGCAAGATATTTGAATACAAGCAGAGAAGACGAATTGGCAGCTCATTGTTTTGAGGATCTTGATGAAAATTTCAAGGAAAAACTCAAAGATAGAAAAATAATAGTTGCCGGTGAAAATTTTGGGTGCGGTTCTTCAAGAGAGCATGCACCGCTTTCAATAAAAGCAAGCGGCATCAAATTAATAATCGCAAAGACTTTTGCACGGATATTCTTTAGAAATGCAATAAATATCGGGCTTGCTGTTATTCAAAGTTCTGAGGCAAGTGAAAACATAAAAGATGGTGACGAGCTTGAAGTCAATTTGGACAAAGGTGATATTAAAGATATAACTACAGGCAAAACTTTTACAATAAATCCTGTTCCTGAGTTTATCCGGGAAATAATTTCCAGTGGTGGTTATATCAAGTATATAAGGAAAAAGTTAAATAAGTAAAACATTCAATATAAGCACGGTAGTTGTGCATAAATTTTAAGTTATTTATATTAAAGTTAAAAAACGGAAAAAATGGACAAGGAAAAAATTTATATTTTTGATACAACCCTTAGGGATGGCGCTCAAAGTGCGAACATTTCATTTTCAGTCAGGGATAAATTGCAGATAATAGATAAATTCGATGATATTGGCATTGACTATATTGAAGTGGGCTTCCCGGCATCAAATCCTAAGGATGAGGAACTTTTTTTGGAGCTTAAAAAAAGAAAATACAAAAATTCCAAAATAGTTGCTTTTGGCAGAACCAAATATAAAAATACCGCTGTCAAAGAAGATGAAAATCTAAAAATGATGGTTGATTCAGGGGCAGACTGCATATGCATCTTTGGCAAGTCATCACCGCTGCATGTTGAAAAAGTTATAGAAACTTCACTTGAGAATAATCTGAAGATGATCTTTGATTCACTGGTTTTTTTGAAAAAAAAATGCCCTGAAGTTATATTTGACGGGGAACACTTTTTTGATGGTTATAAGCTTGATTCAGACTATGCGATGAAGACGCTTCTTGCTGCTCAGGATGCAGGAGCAGACTTTATAGTGTTATGCGATACAAATGGCGGTTTTCTGCCATGGGAAACCCTGAAAACAGTTGAAGAAGTCAGTAAAAAAATTAAGGTTCCGCTTGGTATCCATTTTCATAATGACAGCGGCTGTGCTGTTGCAAATTCTATAGTTTCTGTTGAAAGAGTGAAACAGGTTAAAATGGTTCAGGGAACCATCAATGGTTTCGGGGAAAGATGCGGAAATGCTGATTTGTGTCAGATTATTCCCAATCTTGAAGTAAAACTGGGTAAGAAGTGCCTTCCCAAAGATAATCTCAGGCACCTGACTAATTTATCCCGCTATATAAATGAAGTTGCCAATCAAATTTCAGACCCAAATCAGCCATTTGTGGGGAGAAATGCTTTTGCTCACAAAGGTGGGATGCATGTTAGCGGAGTAAGTAAAATTACCGAAGCTTTTGAACATATCAAGCCTGAAACGGTAGGCAATACAAGGGAAATACTGGTATCTGAGCTGTCAGGTAAAAAATCTATAATAGTAAAAGCCAGGGAATTTGGAATTGATCTTGAAAATGATGCCAAGAGCGTAAACAAGATTTTGAATATGATTCAGAATCTGGAGCATAAAGGATATCAATTCGAAGCTGCTGACGGCAGCTTCGAACTTCTGGTTAAAGATATTGCAGGCATTAAGAAAAACTTTTTTATTCTGGAAAGTTTTAGAGTTTTGAATGAAAAGAGAACTGATGGAACAATGATTTCTGAAGCTACTGTAAAAATACTTATCGATAAAAATAGAATTATAGAAACTGCCGAAGGTGACGGCCCCGTACATGCTCTCGATCGTGCTCTCAGAAAAGCTCTGGGGGGCTTCTATCCGAAACTGTCAAAGATAAAGTTAACGGATTTCAAGGTAAGGGTATTGAATGAAAAGGAAGGTACCGGAGCCGTAGTTAGGGTTCTTATCGAATCAACCGACGGAAATAAGAATTGGGGAACTATTGGTGTATCTGAAAACATAATTGAAGCCAGCTGGCAGGCTCTTGAGGACAGTATAGTCTACGGGCTTATGAATGTGGAAAAGGACTCTGGTTAATGGAAAATGAAATAAACAAATTAATAAAGCACCTTTTGGAAAAGTATGGTGAAGGTAAAATTGATAAGGAAACTTTCATTTCAAAAATAAAGGAATTATATTTTGAAGATATAGGGTTTGCAAAAATAGATCATCACAGAAATCTAAGACGTAATTTTCCGGAGGTTATTTTTGGACAGAACAAGTCTGTAGATCAAATTGTTCAGATAGCAAAAAAAATATTAAAATGCTCAAAAATATTGCTTGTAACCAGAACCAGCCGGGATGTTTATAAGGTTCTTAAAAAGGAAATTCCTTTTTTAGAATATAATGAAAAAGCAAATTTGATTTTTACCAAATTACCTGAAGTTGAATCCAATTTAAAAGATGGAATTACGGTTATTTGTGCCGGTACATCTGATATTGGTGTAGCCGAAGAAGCGGCAGTGACTGCATATCTTATGGGTAATAATGTAAAAAGGATCTATGATGTGGGAATATCAGGGATGCACCGGCTCTTAAATTACAAAGAAGAACTGATGAAATCAAACATAATCGTAGCAGTAGCCGGAATGGAAGGTGCCCTTCCCGGAGTAGTAAGTTCACTTGTGGACTGTCTTGTTATCGGTGTTCCTACAAGCGTGGGATACGGCGCAAGCTTCAATGGACTTTCACAGCTTCTGACTATGCTTAACAGCTGCAGTCCCGGAATTGTTGTCGTAAATATAGACAATGGCTTTGGTGCCGGCTACGCTGCAGGTATGATGAATTTAAAAATTTCGTGAATTTAATACAAGTCTATCTTCATTTAAGCTATAATAAAATCATATAAAATTCTTGTTTTGTTTCTAAAAATTAGTTAGTAATATCTTTTCACCATGAAAAAAAATTTTATTCATTTGCATGTTCATAGCGAGTACTCTCTTCTTGATGGATCGACAAGAATCAAGGACCTTATCGGTAAGACAGTTGAGTATGGTATGCCTGCCATTGCTCTTACGGATCATGGTGTAATGTATGGGATAATTGAATTTTATAAAACAGCGGTAAATTCAGGTATTAAGCCTATTATTGGTTGTGAAATATATCAGGCTCCAAACAGCAGATGGAACAAACAGCTTGAAAAGGAAAACAGGGAAGAAGTTTCGAATCACCTTACTCTGCTTGTTGAAAATAAGACTGGTTACAAAAACCTGATGAAGCTTGTAAGCCTTGGGTTTATAGAAGGATTTTATTATAAACCAAGGGTTGACAGTGAACTGCTGGCACAATATAAAGATGGGATAATTGCACTGAGCGGGTGCATCAGCGGTAAAATACCTCACTATATACAGAGTGGGAAAATTTCTGAAGCTGAAAAAGCTATTGAAGAATACATA
>JAMCVO010000716.1 GCA_023475715.1 Actinomycetota bacterium | reverse complement strand
GGCTGATTCCAAATATAATTCTCTTGTCGAGGATGTTGTTGAAAATGATGAAGTCTTGCTTGAAAAATATCTGAACGGCGAAGAAATTGATATAAAAAGTGTAAATGAAATTTTAAGAAAATCAGTATTAAACCGTTCTATAATTCCGGTATTTGCAATAAGTGCCGGCAAAAATATTGGTATAGATATATTAATGGATTATATTAATGCATTATTTCCATCCCCGCTTGAAATTTCAAAAATAAAAGCAAAAGAGATAAACAGTAAAAACGAAGTTGAAATAGATTTTTCAAACAATAACCAGCTGGCAGCATATGTATTTAAGACAATGGCGGATCCATTCATAGGAAAGTTATCTGTTTTTAGAATTTTTTCCGGTTCCATGAAACCAGGCAGCAGTTATTTTGTTTCAGGCCCAAAAAACAGCTTCAAATTTGCCAGCCTTTTAAAGATACAGGGTAAAAGCCAATCTGAAATCCAGGAAGCAAGTGCCGGTGATATAATTGCGGTTGCAAAAATTACCGATATTTCGACAGACGATACGATATCAAATTCCGATAAACCGCTGGAAATGGGTAAAGTAACATATCCTGAACCTATATTTCCAAAGGCAATAATGCCTGCTACAAAGGGTGACGAGGAAAAAATTAACAATGGAATAACAAGACTTATAGAAGAAGACCCGACGATCAGACTTGAAAATAATCTGGAGGTAAAGCAAAGCATTGTCTGGGGTATGGGTGAACTTCATCTGGCAATCGTAAAGGAAAAGCTGAAAGAAAAATTTGACATCGAAGTTAATATGGAAACCCCAAAGGTTGCTTATAAGGAAACGGTAAGAAAAGCTGCCAAATCGGAATATAAATATAAAAAACAGTCCGGTGGAAGAGGTCAATACGGACATGTCCTTATAGAAATCAAACCACTTGCAAAAGGAGAAGGGTTTAAATTTGAAGATACCATCTTTGGCGGGGCTATTCCAAAAGGTTATATACCCGGTGTAGAGAAAGGTATCAGAGAAGCACTGCTTGCCGGTATTTTGGGAGGATTTCCTGTAGTTGATATAAGTGTCAACTTATATGACGGCTCATATCATACAGTTGATTCATCTGAAATGGCTTTTAAAATTGCTGCATCAATGGCTTTTAAAAAAGGAATGGCAGACGCAGCTCCTGTTATACTTGAACCGCTGATGGAACTTGAAATAATAGTTCCGGAAGAATATATGGGAGATATAATCGGAGACATAAATTCAAAAAGAGGTAAAATCATAAGCATTTCTGCTGAAAAGCATAATCAGGTTATCAAAGCAATGGTTCCTCAATCGGAAACATTCAACTATGCTGTTGATCTCAAATCAATGACACAGGGCAGAGGTATTTTCAGCCAGAAATTTTCTCATTATGATGATTTGCCTCAAAATCTGGCTGAACCAATCATTGAAGAGAGAAAGAAACAGCAGGAAGCTCATGAATAAGCCGGATAATCTTATTTTTTGAAATTAAGAATTAAAGTTTGCATAAAACAATATTATAATAGTAACAATGTTATAAACTGATATTAATTAAATTATGAATGGTAAAGATAACGATAAAAAATTAAAAAGACAAAAAACCTTTTTTTTAGACAGATTCCCTTATATCATTTTTATTATAGTTTTAGGACTCGCAGCAATAATATTTTTTAGCGTTATAAATAAATTACCACTCGGTTTTTTTTCAAATAAGACAACTGCTTCAACACAAGAGAGTACTTTTGACCTGTTGATTGCTTCCCCCGCAAAAAATCAGTCTTTTGAATTAGTAAGCGCCAATGAAACTGTCCCGGTTGAAATAAAGGGGAAAGATATTGAAAGCGGGAACCATATTATAAAAATTTACATTAACAGCAATCTGGTAAAAACATTTAATGCTTCTCCGTTTAAATTCAACTGGAATCCTCCTCAGACAGGAACTTATGACATATATGCTGAAGTCACGGATGATACAAATAAGATAATCTATACAAGCGAAAAGGTATCTTTTGATGTTAATTTTAAAGGTGATATTTCAACAGAAAGCACAAACCTTTCAGATGTAAATATCGAAGAAAAGAAGAATAAGATTCTGGAAAACTCAAATTACCGCTCACAAAACGGCTCTCCTATTTTTTCATTGAAATGTTATACCCCGCCTGTTATAGACGGTAATCTGGATGACTGGAACTTATATGATAAGTTTACTTCTTTTACTCCCACAATATTGAAAGAGAATTATACAAACGCAAGTGATTGTTCCGGAGTTTTTTCTTCCTGCTGGGATGATAATAATTATTACTTTTTTATAAAGGTAACTGATGATGTGTACAACCAGCCTTACAATACTAACCAGATTAACAAGGGAGACAGTATTGTTTTTGTTATTGACACAAATCTCGAGAACGATTTCAATATCCCTTTTTTAAATGGCGATGATTATCAGATAGAATTTTCTGCCGGAAACAACAGTGGTTCCGCTCCTGAAACATTTATAAGATGGCCGTCAAATATATCTTCCAAAAGTACTATTCTTGCATCTAAAAAAGGTTCAGGCGGGTATACTATTGAAGGAAGTATCCCCTGGTATGAGATGCCTTCACTTACTGCTGCAGACGAACTTGTGATGGGATTTACCGTATCAATCATGGACACCGATAACCTTGAATCAACAGAGCTTGTAATTTCCTCTTCAAAACAGTTTGATTTTAATAATGTTACAACCCTGGGGACTCTTGTACTGATTGATGGCGGGGATCTTCAGAAAGAAAATCAGTCATCTACAACAACTCAAAATACTAAGGGCAATTAATATTTCAAAGCTTAAAGGTCACTTTTATCGCATGATATAATATCTTGATTGACTTTGATCAGATATTATAATTATTATGATTACTAAAACATTTCAAATCGATATATCCGGAATTGTACAGGGTGTAGGATTCAGGCCGTTTATATTTAAACTGGCTTTCGAAAATAAGCTGCATGGCGATGTATGTAATACCACTTCAGGATTAATCATAAGAATCAATGCAGCAGATATTACTGCAATAAACAATTTTGTATCACAAATAAGAAATAAAAAACCTGAACCAGCCGTAATAGAAAGTCTTGATGTTAAGGAAATTGAAAGCCTTTCATTTGACGATTTCAAAATAATAGAAAGCAAATCAGCTAAGGAAAATTTTCAACTTGTATCACCTGACCTGGCAACATGCGATAAATGTTTAAATGATATTAGTGATACCACAAGCAAAAGAAGATTTAACTATGCTTTTACAAATTGCACAAACTGCGGTCCGAGATTTACCATAATTAAAAAGCTTCCATATGACAGAAAAAATACGACAATGTCTGATTTTGAAATGTGCCCGGAATGCCGCAATGAATATATCAATCCGCTTGACAGAAGATTTCATGCTCAACCAAACGCATGCAGTTTATGTGGACCAAAACTGGTTTTTACGGATGGAAACGGGAAGATACTTGACGAAAAAGACCCTGTCGGTCATGCCGTAAAAGAAATACTTAAAGGCAAAATAATAGGGATCAAAAGTCTCGGTGGTTTTCAAATTGCCTGCGATGCGACATCCGATAAAGCGGTTTTAAAGCTTAGAAAAAAGAAAAAAAGACCTTTTAAACCATTTGCCGTTATGATAAAGAATATCGGATACATTAAAACCTGTTTTAAAATAAGCAAGGCAGAAAAGAACCTTCTTTCTTCCCCTAAAGCACCGGTTGTTCTGCTCAAAAAGAAAAAAAGTATGAACTTACCAATTAACGCAAAACAAGACAGCTCTTTTCCAATTTCAAGATATGTTTCTTTTAATAATAACTACGAAGGTGTAATGCTTCCCTATACCCCTCTTCATCACCTTCTTTTTAAAAAAATCAATTTTCCTTTGATAATGACCAGCGGAAATATATCTGAGGAACCCATTTCTTGTGAAAACATCGATGCCTTAAAGAAATTAAGCAGCATCTGTGATTTCTTTTTGATTCACAACAGAGATATTTATTCAAGATTTGATGACTCGGTTGTAAAAATTTTCAAAAACAGAGAGATGGTTATAAGACGTGCAAGAGGCTATGCTCCTTACCCATTAAAAATTAAATCATGCTTAAAAAATGATGCGGTTTTGGCAATAGGTTCGGAAGAAAAAAATACATTTTGCATTGTCAAAAAAAATTATGCAATAATAAGCCAGCATATCGGAGATATCGATAACGATGACAGCATCGATTTTTTTAAAAATACCTTGAGTAATTACCGCACTCTTTTTAATATTGACAAATTTAATTTAGCAGTATCAGACAAACATCCGGCTTTCAGATTAAACCATCTTGCGCTTGACTGCGTAAAATCAGGTAAAAAAGTAATTGTTCAGCATCATGAAGCTCATATTGCCAGCGCTATAGCTGAAAATCAAATAAATAAAAAGATTGTTGGTTTTGCATGGGATGGAACTGGCTATGGCAATGACGGCAAAATCTGGGGAAGTGAAATTTTTATTGTTGATGAAAATTTGAACTTTAAAAGGGTTGGACACCTTATGGAAAAAATACTGCCGGGCGGGGAAATTACAATCCGCAAGCCTTACAGGATGGCAATTACTTATATTTACTATTGCTGGATAAATATATCCGGAGAGCGATCAGATTTACACAATAATATAAACAGGAATAATAAAATTTTCTCAGATGATGTCTATGACTTTATAAAATACTTCAGGAAAAATTTTTATAATCTGAGCAAGGTTATTACTGATAAGGAAATATCATCTATAATCTTTCAAATTAAAAACAAATTCAACAGTATTGAGACTACAAGCATGGGCAGACTTTTTGATGCATTTTTAATCAAAGAAGCT
>JAMCVO010000493.1 GCA_023475715.1 Actinomycetota bacterium | reverse complement strand
TATTATATTCTAGTTGAATGAAGTCTTGTGGTATAAGCAAAATGAAGCATGTAGAAATTAAACAATTTATTTTATTAATATGTCTGGTCTTATAATAATCTTTCCATCTATTTTCTCTTCGATGGAAGGCCAGTTGCTATCATAAGTCAGATATTTATTAATATCTTTTTCTACCAGAAATGTATCTTCGCTTTTAGTTCCTTTTATCGTTGGATTCCAGGCAAATGCATGACCGATTTCTACCGGAACTTCAGTATGCTCGTCGGCAAGGAAATATCTAGCAGAATATCCAATAGGACCTCCCTGCAAATGATAAATCCATTCATTTTCATACCCATATTGGGTGTATAATTTTTTTATAAACCTAAAAACATCTGCATAAGTTTTCCCTGGTCCTGTATAATTTATAATTTCAGCATCTAATTGTGCCAGTTTTGTTTTCTTTTCTTCAATTTCTATCGGGAGCTTTCCAAAATGAGCAGCCCTGCTTAATGAAACAATCAAACCCTTGTATTCAGCGCAAATAATTACTATGAAATATTTATTAATTTTCTTAAAAGTGGTAATTGGATGTCTGAAATTAAATATCCTCTCATCAGAAGCTGCAAAAGAAACAGTTGGGATAATACCCTTATCCAATAAATATTTATAAAGTAAGGCCTGACAATTAAATTCGCTTTCGTTTTTCTTGGTCTCATTACAAACTTTTGTAACTATTTTTGAAACAACCTCACCAAGCTCTGCAATTATCTTTTTTTCTTCATTATCAAGGATGTACTTTAATTTATCAAAATCTTCACCCATCGGTCTGAAGTCTTTAAACAGTGTATCTGAAAGAATATTATTGCTTCCAACTTTTTTAACTATATAATCATATTGGTTCCAAGGTTCAAACCATTTGAAAATAATCTTATTAAAAATATTATCACTTACTTCTTCAGAATATATTCTAGGTTCTTCGATATTGTCTGTGACTATAAAACAACCATTTTTTGTAACAAGTATACCTGCATTACCTATATCTGATTCATTCACAATTCTGTTTGTTTTTCCCCCTGTTAGCCAGGAAAAATTACTTTTTTTTCTTAAAAGAGCTGCATCTGCCCTTTTTTCTAAAATATAATTTTTTACCTTTTCTATCTTTTTTAAAACATTATTTGACATTTTAAATAATTCTCCTGCCTTATTTCTTAATATATTATCAAGTCTTCATATTTTATTGTTAACTCTTACTTATATTTTTTTTGAAAAATACCAAGTTTGTAAAATGATTTTTTTAAACTGGGATATAAGTTTTTATAAATTTCATATAATTCATTATATATTTTTACATTTTTATCATCAGGACTAAAAACCGCTTCAGTTTTTAAAAATCTTTTATTTGCCTCATTTATTGAATTATAAACTCCTGTAGAAACAGCACCAAGAATACACATGCCTAGAGCCGCACTGTCTCTGGAAGATATTCTCACTATATCAGCATTAAATATATCTGAATAAATTTGACACCATAAATCATCTCTCGAACCGCCACCTGTAATCATAATTTTATTAATCTTAAATCCTTTCTTATTTATTATTTCATAGCAATCCCTTTGTGAAAATGCCACGCCCTCCATTATTGACTTTAGAATATGTCCTTTACTGTGATTTAAGCTTAATCCAAATAATACACCTCTGACATCTGAATCCGAATATGGAGCACGCTCACCTGCCAGATAAGGCAAAAACACCAGCCCTTCTGACCCTGGTGGAATCCTCTCAAGCTGCGCATGAAGTATTTGAAATTTATTTTTTTCTATATAATTTTTAAATTCTGAATATTTAAAATTTAAATTAATTTTCTCTTCTAATACAGATAAATCAAATCCAATATTATTTAAACCCCATGAGAGAGAACCGGCGGAAGAAAGAGTTACTCCTAAAGAATAGTATCTACCATCAGGATAGCAAAACATGTCCAGATTGCCATCATTGCTGTAATATTTTGAATGATAAATTAATATAACTCCACCAGTGCCAAGTATTATCAAACACTCGCCGTCCTTATTAATACCATTGCCGATCATCTCAGCCGAAGTATCGGCACAACCAGTTAAGACTGGTAATCCTGAAGGTAGCCCGGTTATTTTTGATGCCTCTTTGGATAAAAATGCAGAGAATTCAGCAGAACCTCTAATCTCCGGCAATATTGAAAAATCCAGTCCAAGCAACTTAAAAAGATCTCTTGACCATTTATGATTCTTTACATCAAAACATAATGTTCCCGAAGCATCTGATGGATCAGTGCTCAAACTCTCTGTTAATTTCATTTTTATATAGTCTTTTGAAAGACAGACTTTCTTTAACCTTTTAAAATTATCAATCTCATTATTTTTCAACCATAGGAGTTTTAAAAGTGTAAAAGCTGTTAATGGTCTATTGGATGTTAATTCTAAAATTTTTTTTATACCAATATTTTTTATTAAATAATCGCATTCAAAAGAAGTTCTTTGATCGTTCCATAAAGGTGCAGGACGAATTACCTTGTTATTTCCATCTAAAAAAACTGCCGAGTGCATCTGACCTGATATTCCAAAAGATATTACATCTTTAGGATTAATCATACTTTTATCCAGCAAATTTTTTATAACATTAATAGCACTTTCTAACCATTTGTCAGGGTCTTGCTCTGTCCAGCCTGGATGAGGAGTTTCAATCGTATATTCAGAAGATGAAGATGAAATTGTTTTACCATCTGTATCAACCAGCAAACCTTTGGTACTTGAAGTTCCGATGCACAATCCTATAAAATAATTCAAATTAGCACCTTATTTCTTCCTTACAAATTTTTACCCTAAAACTTTTGATGAATAGATAATATCTTTTAATTTATATCTATAATATTTAAAATTCTCCCAGGAACAATTGGGTGGAATAAGATGATCTGCAAATGGTATATAACCGCCTTGTTTTATAAGTATTTTAATTATCTCAATCTCCTTATCTATATATTCTCTACCTTTAAATAAAGTATTTTTATCAAAGCCACCCCACATGATTAAATCAGGATAATTTTTCCTTATTTCTATTAAATCATTGCCTGCTTGACGTTCGAAAGGATACATGGAATTTACACCGGCTTCCCAAAAAAGTGGTATTAATTCATTTACCTTACCATCTGTATCTACCAAACAATTCTTAATCCCTCTTGATTTGATAAAATCAGTTATTCTTTTATAATTAGGTGTCATAAATTCTCTGAAAGTAGCTGGGCTTATTAGTGAACCACTCTTACCACTCATATCTTCCCAGAAACAAGCCACATCAAAATCTATTTTCGAAGTCAATTCCTCAGCTATGTTTATCCATAAATTACATAAGTGATTTAAAATATCTTTAATGAGTAATGGATTATCATAATACATTAAAAATAAATTTTCTTCTCCAACCAGAAATCTGATTGCACCAAAAAATCCAATGGGATCACTACCAAATGCAATTGGAAATGTCCTATTTTTAATTTTCTTGAAAAAAAGATCTATATCCCCAACATATCTTTCACTGATAGTATTAAGATTAAATCGTTCTTCTTTAATTTTTTCCCAATCCTTCTTTGTTTTTACTGGCCAATCAAGGTAAAAAGGCATGCTTGAATTATCTTTTAAAATTTTTTTTCTTATCCCATGACAATCATATAGTTCCAGATATTTTTCACCTTCAAAAATGATTCTTTCCTCAAATTTTGGATAAATCCAAAAATTATAGGGAACCAGTTCAAGGCCTTCGTCAAAATTAAAATAATTACTTATATCAAAATCCCTAAAGAGATTTTCACCAAAACTTGGCTCGGGCCAATGTAAGCCTGGACCAAAAACTACCTCTCCGTAGTTAACCTCTTTTGGTAGACCTTTTACTTTTGGTAATCCTTCCTTATACCATCTTTTTACAGTTCCACCCCAATATCCGAACTCCCAATCAAGAGTTCTATCAGAATGCTCAAAATTTATAATTTTTAAAAATAAGTCTCTTGCAGAATCTTTCATAAATCCTCCTCAATACTCCCAATCATTTTGTGTTAAACTTAAATTCGTTCTTTCCAATTTTTGCCAGTCAAAACTATTTTTAGATGCCGCTAAACCCATTTTCAATTTCCTACCATCAGCATGTTTATCCATTCCCAAGTAGAGCATAAAAATTTCATTCTCCTCTATTACTGTTGGTTCAGATAAACCCCCTGATTCCCAGTCTCTTGCTTCTCCAGGAGTTAAAATCGGATTATTTTCATACTTATTCCAATTAATACCATCAAGAGAAAAAGCAAAATTGATATAACTTATTCCTTTATTTAAACTATCATATCTTGTATAAAACATATCAAATCGATTATCAACAAAAATAACACTTGGTTCTAATATTCCGAGACTTTCGGAGGTATTTTTAATATCAGGTATAAGTATTGGATTTTGGTGACCCTTTTCCCAATTTATTCCATCATCCGAAGTTGCCAGACCTATTTGCATTTTTGCATTCTTATCCATACCTGTATACCACATATAGTATTTATTATCTTTGCAAATAACCGCTGGCTCAAAAACACCATCACTGTCCCAATCGATACTTTCACCTGCATTAATAACAGGATTTCCTTTATATTTTTCCCAATTTATTCCATCATCCGAAGTTGCCAGACCTATTTGCATTTTTGCATTCTTATCCATACCTGTATACCACATATAGTATTTATTATCTTTGCAAATAACCGCTGGCTCAAAAACACCATTATATTCCCAATTTTTATTTTCATCTCTATTAACTATTGGATTACCTGTATATTTTTCCCAAGTATGTAAGTCACTTGATGTCGCAATTCCAATAGAATATTTATAAAATAAATTACTGATATTTTTTTTGTTAATTCCAC
>JAMCVO010000210.1:1060-4925 GCA_023475715.1 Actinomycetota bacterium | reverse complement strand
TTCTTTTTGCCATGCCGCTTGCAGTCGCAACATTTATACAGGGCAAAAAATATAACTCAGATACGGATTTTATTTCTTCCGCCCTTATTATCACGACCATGATTTCTGCAGTGACCATTACGGCATGGCTTTTTATTTTGAAGCTTATTTAAGCAAGAATTTTACTGCACAGCATCTTCGGACTTTAGATTATGGGTCAGCACTTTAAGTGGTATGATGTCTTTTAAGATATGGGAGTTTTTTAAGGATATAGCATCTGGTAAAAGAAATAGCTTCCCATTACTTTTTTTACATAGTTTCGGGTTTCATCATACGAAATATATTCAATGAATTCCTCAATGTCCTTATCTCCCCAGGAGGATATCCATTTGTTCATTGAACCAGGTCCCCCGTTATAAGCTCCGGCTGCATAATATTTATTCTGGTTAAAACTCTCGAGCTGTCTGCTTAAATAATAAGCTCCCATTTTTATGCTTGATTCAGGATCCAGTAGCATCTGGCTGTCAAATTTTGCTATGCCAAGCTGGGATGCTATGCCTTTGCCTGTTTTTGGAATAATCTGCATAAGGCCAAGGGCCCCGGCATAAGAGCCGGCATCAGGCTGAAATCTGCTCTCTTCTCTTATTACAGCCAGCACAAACAAGGGGTCAATATTGAACTGCCCGCTGTATTTGTCAATATATTCCTTAAATCCGTATGGGTAGAGAAGGTAATAAATATAATCCTTATATGGTTTGTTGAGATTGGATTTTAACTTTGAGAAATATTTTGCTATTAATTTTTGTGAATTTAAATAATCTTTGGCCTCAAGATATAGAGTTGAGATTTCAAGAATACTTAAATTATCCTTTTCAAGATCACTACTTCCGGCTTCTATTTCCTTTGTTGCACTTATATAAAATTTCAGATTCAAAAGCTCCTTAGCTTTCTCGATATGGGTAAATTTACCATTTTGTCCACTCCCGCTGCCGGAATTATTATTGTCTTTATCCTTGTAAATTTCAGGAAGCAATTCATTTATTTTCGGATTGTAGGGATAAACAGTATTATCAATTTTTGGAATGTCATATTCTATGCCCATTAATTTCAGGGACCTTTGAGAAGCAAATGTATAATAAGTATAAGTTTTGCTGTCAATTATTTCTTTGTAGATATTTGCTGCAGAATCATTTTCTTCAAGTTTCTGCAGGGATCTTGCTTCCCAGAACATAGCTTCTTCACCGATGGAAGAACCTTTGAATTTAATTTTCATCCCCTGGAAGGTGTTTTTTGCGTTATTATAATCGCCGCTTTTAAATTGTATCCAGCCCAATTCCCAGTAAGCATCAGGGATCTTATCGCCACCCGGATAATTATTTATGATTTTTTCATAATTAGCTGCAGCGCTTTCAAGATCACCTCTTAAGAAGTATATTCTGCCAATCCTGTAAAGGCTGTCGTCAGCAAAATTGCCCTGCGAAAATTCTGACAGGACTTTCTGATAGTAACTTATTGAATTATCTTCCTGTCCCAAACTGGTAAAGGCTCTGCCAAGAAAATAAAGGCTGTCATCAGCATAGCTTTCGGATGGGAATTTTTCATAACAAGAAATAAGAAGCTCTGTAGATTTTGAATAATCCCTCAAATTGAAATAGCTCATCCCCAGCTTAAACAAAGTCTTTGAATATAAAGCTGAAGGAAGTGATGAATTTTTGCCCGCTTCAATTATTTTGTTAAACTCGCCGATTGCACTTTCATACTGATATAGGTCAAAAAAAATTGCTCCCCTTGAATAAAGCTGCTCGTTTGATGGTTTAAAAAGTCCTATAAGTTTTTTATCCGAAAGTGAAGTGATATTTTTAAATGCATCATCTGCAAATTCGTTCTCCGGGAAATTGAGCCAGATTTTTTTATAATTTTCAGAAGCATTTTCAAATTTGGAATTTTTTTCCTGGCATATTGCCAGTTGAAAAATAGCATAAGGTAGCAGTTCTGATTTTGGAAAGTTTTTTACAAAACTTTCATAGTTTGCCTCAGCTTCGGAATATTTTTGCTGTACGTAAAGCAAGTCAGCGTATTCCAGATTAGCCTTTTCATAAAAAATTGAATCTGGGTATTTGTTCTTGATCCTGGAGTAATTTTCTGCCGATAAATCATATTTTCCCTGCATCAGTAAGCTTTTAGCAAGATAATAATTTATATGGTCCGAAAGTATTTTGTAAGTATTTTTAATCTTGTTAAAATAATATTCTGCTCCTAGATAATCGCCTTCTTCAAATTTTTTAATTCCATCAGAAAATAATTTTCTTTCCCCGGTAATATCATTAGCAGCAGCGCCGGTCTCTGTACTGGTTGGATCAGAGTTAATATTCTCCTGATTTGCATTGGTTCCGTCACTGTTGCCAGAATTATCCGAATTTTCTGAAGAGGTATCAGAAACAGTTTTACCGGTTGAGTCTGAAGACGATGCACTGCCTGTATCTGTGCTTTCCGTTATCAATTCCGATGAAGAAGCCGGAATATCTTTTACGGTTTCTGATGCTGTTGTTGTAATATTAGTTCCGGATTGTGATATTTTTTTAATTACTCCACAACTTGATGTGCCGAAAACAAAGAAACTGGTTAAAAAAAATATCAAAACTGTCAGGCCTGTAAACTTTAAAAAATTTTTATTTGGCATTTTCTTTCTTATAATAGCTGTTACATTATGTTAACATAAAGGAATTTTACTTTATTAGTATTTTAAAGTAAAACTAACATATAAAAAAGTAAATAGATATTATTGATTTTAATTAGAGTTGTTTTTATTCCAATATATTGTTGCAAATACATAACAATATAGGATTATCCATGCTATATCAAACAGTTGCCTGATGACAGGGCATAGGGTTCTGGTCTATGAATTACTGGTTCGAATCCTCTCTCCCCAGCTATCCATACACAGTCACCATCAACATTTGGAGAAACAAACCCAATATACAACTAAAAACTCTGCATTTTATACCTGCGTTTTAATTATATCACATGCAATGTTCATTAATATATTATCGATAATCGCTTCCTGTTAATGAACGCTGATAAGTCACATTTAGATGTATATCATTTTTGTTATATTCAAACCCGTCTTGAATGCCATTATGACTGATTGCATAAACGGACACCGCTAATTGAAATCTGCTGTCTCTCTCTAAGAGAACGTCTAGAAGTTCAGATTCTAAATCATCGCTTGTAACTGTAAAATTGCCATCACCAAAGCTTTCAGGGAAAATTCTTAGGACTGTTCTTCCAATTATATGAGAAATTACTGTACTTATCGGGTGCTCACCCCAACCATCGTCAAAATATTTTATGGTGATGGCAATTAAAAAACCAAGAGTTGATGGGTCGCCATATTGACGAGAAGTATTGAATTCAAGTGATACGTTTAGTATTCTTGCTCCTGCAAAAGGTGTAATATCATAACTCAGCCAACCACTACTAGACGTTCTATCGTCTGCCATATCCCCAACAAACAGCCAGGGATTTCGAACTGCGCTAACCGAACTTAAGAAGCTATAGTTATCAAAGAGCAAATTACCACTTTCTGAAAAAACCGGAGGAATACTATCTGTTTTCACAATATCATACTCAATTTCTGGAGCAGGGGGCTTACCTATAATAAACTCCTGTATTGGTTTTTCAAAGTCATCATGGAATGTCTTTACTGTATACATTGCATCAGGCAGGTTGGTTATAAAGTGAGCATCTCCAAAGGGCATATCAATACTAAATACTTCATTTCCACTCATATCATATATCTTTACCCAGTTATTGTTTTTATATTCCCACCAGAATACAAATTCAAAGTTATTATCTTTATTTACCCATACCTGGTAGCAGGTCATGG
>JAMCVO010000210.1:0-1050 GCA_023475715.1 Actinomycetota bacterium | reverse complement strand
CTATCTTAACTGGTGCTGCAAAAAGCAAACTGGATGCGCTAAATAAAATTAAGATACAAATTACTGATGACAAAAAAGAAAATAAAATTGACTTCTTCACTTTTATCCTTTTTTTAAGTTGTGTAAATTCTATAAACTAATTGCACATATTATATGTTATTTCTGTTAAATTAGAATTAAAATTTGATTAGAGTATTTTAATTTTATTTTGGCTTATTGTTTTCAGCCTAATTGGACTCTTATCTTGTATTATTTATTTAAACTATCCTTTAAAATAATTAGATCCTGCAAAAAATGGTTCGAAATTTCGTAACTCGGGGCAACCATGAAATCAAGAAAAAAGCACTAAAAATAATAATTGATGAGTTGTTTTTTTAGGGAACTAAAAATTTATTTGAATGGTATAAGCTTTTTTTCTAAAACCATAACCCTCTTAATGAGTGCTTCAAATTCCTCAATATCTACTTTCCGTTTTAACATACTTTTAATTAGTTCGATACTTTCTGTATTATTAGCTACCATTTCTAAAAGTGCATTAAGCTTATGGCTGTGGTCAATTTGAACTTCAGCTATAACTTTTAATTGATTTTGGAATTCTTCAAGCAGCATTTTCCCATGTCTTTTGATTTCTTCCGTTTGTTCAGTTAAAAGTTTTTTAAAATCTTTTTCTTCCATTGTTTATTTATTATATCATGAAAATGGAGACAAATTTAGCGAAAAATTATAATTACCCATAGTTACTTGAAAAATCTTTAATTTTTATAAGTAATTTTAAAAAATGGTTCGAAATTTCGTAACTTGGGGCAGGCCAGTTCGGTATGTATGTCATTTAAATTTCAATAGATGGTGGGCAACCAGATTTTAAATTAATTCTTTTAATTCCGCTTTATTTATACCAGCACTTTTTAAGATTGCAATACAGGTGCCTATTGGTAAATCTCTTTTGTGAAATGGTAGCTAATAATACAGAAAGTATCGAACTAATTAAAAGTATGTTAAAACGGAAAGTAGATATTGAGGAATTTGAAGCACTCATTAAGAGGGTTATGG
>JAMCVO010000203.1 GCA_023475715.1 Actinomycetota bacterium | reverse complement strand
TGATTGCAGAGGTATGCATGCTCCGCATGTAAATGTTGAAGATCTTACAAAAGTTTTCAGCCTTAAAGAGGATGGTGGAATTCTTGACAAAAAAGGTATTGTAGATTTTGCAATTGGTAATGTAGCACCTGGTGTTTTTCTTATATATTCAACAGATCAGGACATATTGCGCAAGGAATTGAAATATCTCTTGTTCGGAGACGGTCCCAATTATCTTTTATATAGGCCTTACCATCTTACGAGTATAGAATCACCTCTGTCGATTGCAAGAGCATACTTTTACAATGAACCAACAATTACACCTAAGAACGGGATGATTTCAGAAGTAATTACGATGGCAAAAATAGATTTAAAAAAAGGTGAATCAATAGACGGTATCGGTGGTTATTCTGTTTATGGTTCAATAGAGCTTTATCAAAAAGCAAAAGACTCAAACCTTCTTCCTCTCGGATTAAGCGAAGGAGCGGTTTTAAAAAACGATGTTAAGAAGGGTGAACCAATAAGATACGAAGATGTTCATATAAGCGATGACTCTGTAATTTATAAGCTACGAAAATTACAGGAAATGATAATTGGTTAATAAAGCTCAGGGAGTAAAATTTGTCTGAATTACCGGAAATATTTGAAACTTACAGACCCTTTCTGGAAGAGGAAATAAAATCCATAATTTCTGACGGCGAGCTCTTCAAAATTTCAAAAAACAAGACGACTATCTATGATATGATGGCCTATCACTTAGGCTGGGCAGATGAAAACGGTGATAAAATTCAGTTAAACAGCGGTAAATATCTCAGGGCAACACTAACTCTTGTTGCCTGCGATTCCGTATGCAATGAATTCAGGATTGCCCTGCCTGCAGCTGCGGCAATTGAATTAATCCATAATTTTTCACTGGTTCATGATGATATTCAGGACTGTGATGAAATCCGCCGCCATAGGCCTACAGTGTGGAAAATATGGGGCAAGCCCCAGGCAATTAATGTTGGCAGTGCGATGCATGCTCTCTCCACTCTTGCAGTTTTAAAATTATCCCATAATAAGATAATCCCCGGAAAAATGATAGATGTTCTAAAAATTTTGGATGAAAGTTGTCTTAAAATGATCGAAGGGCAATATCTGGATATAGATTTTGAGAATAGAGCGGATATAACAGTCAAAAATTATCTTGAAATGATTGAGAGAAAAACTGCTGCGCTTATTCAATGCTCGCTTCAAATTGGTGCCGTATTAACTTTAGATTATAACAAAATAGAGCCTTTTAAGAATTTTGGCAAATACATGGGTATCGCATTCCAGACCAGGGACGACATTTTGGGCATATGGGGCAATAACGAAAAAACCGGAAAACCCAGCGGGAATGATCTTAAAAGAAAGAAAAAGTCATTGCCGGTAGTTTATTTACTTTCAAATAATGACAGAAGCTTAAAAAGGAAATTTTTAGATATTTTTACAAAAGAGAATATAAGCGATGATGACATTTATAAAATACTGGAAATTTTTGAAAAAATAAAAGCAAAACAGTTTTGTGAACAGACGACTGAGATCTATTACAACCTGGCATTGAATGAAATGGTAAATCTTCCGGTTAAGGCAAATAAATTGAAACATTACAGGGAGATAGTTGATTTTTTAATTAAAAGAGAATTTTAAAACATAACCGGAATCTGATTAATTTAAGAATATAAAATATGGAAGTTTTATATTAAACATTATGAAAAAAGAAAACAGTTTTTCTACTTTAAAGATTGCAAATGAGAAACGTAAAGAAGAGCATCTTGAAATTAGCTTGAATAAGGATGTCAGTTTTAAAAAAATCAGTTCAGGCTTTGAAGGGTTTTTGTTTGTTCATCAGGCACTTCCTGATATTGACATGAATGAAATAGATCTTTCTACGGAAATTTTTGGAAAGAAGCTGTCATTGCCGCTTATGCTGTCACCGCTTGTTGGCGGGACAGATAAAACTAAAGAAATAAATAAAAATCTTGCAAAAGTAGCCTCAGAGTTAAAAATTGCAATGAGTGTCGGCTCGCAGAGAACTGCAATTGAGAATATTGAAGTTGAAGAAACATATAAAGTTCGTGAGATAGCCCCTGAAATTCTTCTTTTTGCAAATCTCGGAGCAGTTCAATTAAATTATGGCTTTGGCATTGAACAATGCAATAAGGCAGTCGACATGGTTGAGGCAGATAGCTTAATTCTTCATTTAAATTCGCTTCAGGAAGCTTTTCAGCATGAAGGAAACCACAATTTTAAAAATCTGGCAAAAAAAATAAGTACGATATGTCAAGATGCAGCTTACCCTGTGATAGTGCGGGAAGTTGGATTTGGCATATCAGAAGAAACTGCAAAAAAATTATTGAAAGCAGGAGTATCCGGAATTGATGTTGGCGGGGCCGGAGGCACATCATGGATTGAAGTTGAAAAAAACAGGACCACCAGCAGGATTTTCAAAAAAGTAGCCGATGACTTTTGCCAGTGGGGTATACCAACTACTGAAAGCATATTATCAGTAAAAAAAGCTGCAGATAAAAACTCTGTGAAAATAATTGCAAGCGGAGGAATCAGAAGTGGTTTGGATGTTGCAAAGGCAATAGCACTTGGTGCTGACATTGCGGGAATTGGACTTCCGGTGCTTAAAAATATTCATTTATCAGTAGACAAATGTATGGAATATATAAGGGAGGTTGCTTTAGGCTTAAAAATTGCAATGTTTGGAATTGGAGCTTCCAGCATAGGTGAGCTAAAAAACAGTAAATATTTAAAAAAGAAAAAAGATAATTTCGAAAAACAACGATGATTTATTCAGCTAAACTATCTTCAAAAATAATAAAAAATATTATTTCAAATAAAATCAGAGGTATAGACAAGATACCTTATGCGTTAATGCTTGAGCCTCTTTTTAAATGCAATCTTAACTGCACCGGATGCGGAAGAATAAGGGAATACAGGGAAGTTTTATCTAAAAAATTAACAGGTACATGAATGCATAGACGCAGCTCAGCAGGCAAAAGCACCTGTTGTGTCGATAACTGGAGGGGAACCTTTGATCCATCCCCAGATAAAGGAAATTGTAAGCGAACTTTTAAAAAGAAATTTTTTTGTGTATTTGTGTACAAACGGATTGCTTCTTTCAGACTTTGTGGACGAAATAAAACCAAGAAAAGAATTAAGCATTGTAGTTCATCTTGATGGATTTTCTCAATTACATAATAGTTTTGCAGGATCCAATAATGTTTTTGAAAAAGCCATTGAAGGCATAGAAAAAGCTGTAAAACGGAATTTCAGAATTATTACAAATACAACAATATATAAAAATACTGATGAAAATGAAATCCTGAACCTGTTTTCGTATTTAATGTCTTTGGGAATTAAAGGTGTGCTTGTTTCGCCTGGATTTCATTATAGTTCAGTTGAGAAAAAAGACTTGTTTCTGGAAAAAAATGAAATTCATAAAAAATTTGCAAATATTTATTCAAAGCTTAACGGTATAAAAATTTACAACACACCTCTTTACTGGGAATTTCTTCAGGGAAAACGAAATCTTAAATGTATGCCCTGGTCAACTCCGACATTTAATGTAAAAGGCTGGAAAAGCCCATGCTATCTTATAACAGATTGCCACTTTTCTACTTACAGGGAATATATGGAAAATACTTCCTGGGAAAAATATGGAACAGATGCTGACGAAAGGTGTTCTAATTGTATGATGCACTGCGGTTTTGAGGCGAGTGCAATATCAGGTGCAAAGGTGAATGATTTAATAAAAACCCTGAAGTGGAATTTTTCCTAAAAATGAAAGCAGAGATAAAACAATGAAAATATTGGTTACTGGTGCAACCGGATTTATAGGCGGCAATATTGCAATAAAGCTTGTGAATGCAGGTTATGAAACAAATATATTGATCAGAAAAAACAGCGGGAATTTAAATATAAAAGGGCTGCCGCTAAATATTTTCTACGGTGATTTGACTGATTATGATTCATTAAAAAATTCCTTGAAAAACTGTTCGGTGCTTATTCATACTGCCGCATTTTATGCTTTCTGGTCCAAAAATCCCGCCCTTTTTTATGAAATTAATGTTGAGGGTACAAAAAATATTATGAAGGCGGCATTTGAGGCAGGAGTTGAAAAAATAGTTTATACGAGCAGCGAGTCTACAATCAATATTTCAAAAATATCCCCCCAAGATAATAAAGCCCTGGAATTGAATGATTTGGATAGTGTTGCAGGTGATTATAAAAAATCAAAGATACTGGCTGAAATTGAAGTTTTAAAAATGATCGAAAAAGGATTTCCGATTACAATAATTAATCCAACAACTCCTATTGGTCCGGGAGATGTAAAACCCACTCCGACGGGCAGAATAGTGCTTGATTTCATAAACAATAAAATGCCTGCTTATGTAAATACCGGGCTTAACATAATTGATGTCCAGGATTTGGCAGATGCTCATATTGCAGCAATTCAAAAAGATAAAAACGGAAAAAGATACATAGTTGGGAATAAAAACTTAACATTAAAAGAAATTTTCGAAATTCTTGAAAAAATTACAGGAATTCAAGCTCCAAAAAGAGAAATCCCTCTTTGGGCTGTCAAATCCTTTGCTTATGTTGATGAATTTTTTACAGGCAGAATATTGAAAAAACATCCAAAGGTACCTTTAGCTTCTGCAAGGACTGCTTATAAAAAGAGGTTTTTTAATTGTACAAAAGATACGGAAGAGCTTGGCATTAAATTAACTCCGGTTGAAGATACTTTCGAAAAAGCAGTTCGCTGGTTCCGGGATAATGGTTACGTTCAGAATTATATAAAAAATTAAATTCAGAATTACTGGAATGAGTTTAAAAAAAATAAACAAAAGTATAAAAAGTGCACAGGACTATCTTTTGTCAACACAGCACAGGGAAGGTTATTGGGCAGGGCTG
>JAMCVO010000147.1 GCA_023475715.1 Actinomycetota bacterium | reverse complement strand
GCCCCGGCTGATTTTTTCAATGAATAAACTTAAATTGGGAATTGCGGGCAAGCTCAAACATGAGGCTAGATCTGAAGGACCTTGTGCAAAATTTAAATCAATCAGTAAAATCTTTATATTTTTAAGATTTTTTAAATGCCAGGCAAAATTAAAAGCCAGGCTTGTCTTGCCTGATCCACCCTGTACTGAAAAAAATGAAATGACCTGTTGATTGATAAATTTAATCTCCCTGGAGTCATTTATTTTTATTTCCTTTTCCATTTTATCTATTATTCTGAGGACTTTGTCCAAATCTTCGATTTTATTGAAATCATTAATAAATAAATTACCTCTTGCAGCATCAGTCCTTTCTGTACCCGTGATTATTACCTCGCAATTTGTATTATTATTAATATAATGAACAGCATTCTTAAAATCTTCCAATTCCGATGATATTATCAGATAGGATGGCATGAATTCTTCAGTATAGTGCCGTAAAAGCTTAAGATCGTCCAGGCAAACGATGGAATACTTGCTGGCGGTAACATGGCCTACATTATCAATTAAGTTCTTATTTTTGGTTGCAAGAAGTATTGTTTTCAATTTTTTGCAGAATCCGGCTTGACGATTAATTTAATAATTTTTGTCTTCATCAGTCCTGAAGAAATTTTCAATTATGTCAGGATTGGCTATATCTATCTTTTTTCTCTGCCTTTTTAAGCCAGGATCCTGCTGGCTTTCCGCATCCGGATTTTCAACCTCTGATGTCTCTTTTTCTTCGGCGTCAGAATATTTGTCTTCCGCTTCCCTTATCGGAGTCATTTCATCTTTTATATCATTTTTTCCTGAAGCTGCTTCTTTATTATTTTTCTGCTCGAATGAAAAACCGCTAAAATAGGATACTTTCTTTGTTTTATTCTCGACAGTATCAGCAGACGAAGGTTCCGATGTTGCAGGGGCAGGAGTTTCTGCCGGTAAAGCATCACTGGACTGGGAGTAACTTTCTTCAATTGCAGGTGCTTCTGTTTGACTATCTTCGATTTCAGCCTTTTCTATAAATTGTCCCATATCATCCAGCATTCTTTTAATCCTGGCTTTAAACTCCTCGTATTTGCTCTGGAGAATTATCATACTTTCCTCAAGCTGAAGTTTTTTAACCTGAGTATCACTTAATGACCTTTCTTCTTCCGACTTTCGTTTTTGAATAATTTCTTCGGCTTCTTTTTTTGCCTGACCTTTGATTTCTTCAGCGACTTTGTGAGCAGAAACCAAGGCATCCTGAATTATTTTTTTAATATCTGTTTCTTCTTCGTTGCTTTCAAATTTAAGCCTGTCAAGACTTTCCTGAAGCTCTTTGTTTTTTCTTATTAACCTGTCAAATTCAACCGAAACGATATCCAAAAATTTATCAACCTCTTCTGGTTTATACCCCTTAAAAACTATATGAAATTCTTTTTTTCTTATAAATTCAGCGTTTTTATCCATTTTTCCTCCATGTATAATAAGATAATAAATTTATTAATAATTATTCCAAAATACCCTGAAGTTCTTTCGATCTTTTTATTGCGCTTTCAACTGCTTCCAGCACAATACTTTCCAGACCATTTTCAATGAATTTGTTTAAGGCTGCCTCTGTTGTTCCACCCGGAGATGCAACCATCTTTATTAAACGATCCGCACTCATTTCAAATTTTTGCATCATTTCACCTGCTCCAGCCAGAGTATTAACTGCGAGCATCTCTGCAGCTGCCTGATCTAAACCGTTCTTTAGCGCAGCTTCGATCAAATATTTACAAAAAAGAAAAAAATAAGCTGGTCCGCTTCCGCTTACTGCTGTAACTGTGTCCTGAAATTTCTCATCTATGATGATGAAATTCCCTAAGCTGCCCATTAGTTTTTTAGCAAATTCAACATCTTTGTCAGCTGCATAAATTCCTCTGCTAATCGCTGCCATACCCTTTTTAACTATAGCCGGTGTATTTGGCATAATTCTGATGACAGATGCATTGGATTTCAATTTATGCACAATATAATTTGTTGAAACCCCTGCAGCAATACTTATAATGACATTTCGTCTGTAATCAAAACAGGTTCTTAATTTGTCAAGCAAGCTGCTTATGTCCTGTGGTTTTACTGAAATTAAAATGTACTGGCAATTTTTAGCAAGAGACTGGAGATTATCAGAAAATAATATATGATATTTTCCACCTATATATTCTTTTCTTTTTTGATTTATTTCAAAAGCAAATATTTCAACAGATTTTAAAAAGTTAGAGTCAAGTATACCTTTTAATATAGCTTCAGCCATATTACCGCAACCTATTATTCCTAACCTATATCTAAATGCTTTCAAATATAATTGCCTCCTATACTATTATTTTACTTTTTCAACTCAAGAAATACCCTCCTGCCGTTGGACTATAACTGGTTATAAAGACCTTTTTCTCTTAATATTTCCTTTTCATTAGAAGTAACAATTGTATTCTGCGGAGTTATTAAGAACACCCTGTCGGCAACTTTCTTTATACTGCCGCCAAGTGCATAGGCCAGGCCGCTGCAAAAATCAATTATCCTCTTTGAAAGGTCCTGGTTTGTATTCTGGAGATTAATTATAACAGGAACGTTTTCCTTAAAATCATCACCAATCATTTGCACCTCTTCAAATTCGTGAGGTTCTGCAACAGCAACTCTGGATTTCTTGCTCTCCTTGAGATTCTCCAGGGAAAGCAGTTTCCTTGAAGTTCTTAAGCTTCCCAGATTCCTTCTTGAGGATTCATTTTTATAAAAACTTGATCCCATCCTTGGCTCTTCTTTTTCCCTGGTTTCATCCTGGTAATCATCATAGTCGTCTTTCGCAAGATGTATATCTTTTTGACTGTAATCATTGCCCTCAATATCCGGGTTATCTTCTTCTGCCAAACCTAAAAACGATAAGGTTCTTTTGAAAAATCTACTCATTTTGCCTCCTTTATTACATTTTTTACTTCAAATATTACTATGTTGTTTTATAATTTCAGTTCTATATTTATATAAAAATAGAAGAACCAACCCTTATCATGGTAGCACCTTCCTCTATCGCGATTTTAAAATCATTGCTCATACCCATAGAGAGTTCCTTCATATTTAAAGATTCAAACTTTTCATTAAGAGTTTCCATTAAAATTCTCAATTTCTTAAATACCATTCTTATAAAATCAAAGTTATCAGTAAGCGGCGCCATAGTCATAAGACCTGCTATTTTTATACTGCTGAAATCTTTTGCACCCATTATAAAATCTTCCGCATTTTCAGGATAAATTCCAAACTTGCAGTCTTCCCCTGAAATATTTATTTCAACCAATACTTTTTGAACTTTATGGTTTTTATTTGCTTCTTCATTTATCTTCTCCAGAGTGCTTAAGCTATCAATTGAATGAATATACTCCACAAGCGGGACGATTATTTTTACTTTTCTGCTCTGCAGATGTCCTATAAAATGCCATATTGCATCATTACCTATGACATTATACTTTTTTAAAAGCTCTTCAGCCCTGTTTTCACCGAAATGACTGATACCGAGTTCCAGTACCTGTTTTAACTGTTCTGCATCTGCATATTTGGAAGCAGCCACTATCAAAATGTCATCAGGATTTCTGCCTGAAATTTTGCAGACCTGTTCAATCTCATTTTTCAATTTTCTAACATTTCTTATATATGTATCTTTTTTTAAGTCCGTAATCATTTTTTAAGTATTTATTTATAATTACTTATAATTATCCTTCTTTATTTTTTCTTAAAAAGGTTGGGATATCCAGATAATCGTCTTCGTCTATTGATTTGAAATCTTCGGGAAGCAATTTCCCGGTACGGGTCTGGCTTTTTTCCGGTTCAGAAAATATACTTTTTGAAGTTTCTGCCGGTTCAGGTTTTTTTACTGGTTCTTTCTTAACAGTGATTTCTTCGGCTAGTATCTGTCTTTCAAGAGATTTCTCTCTGAACCCTGTGGCAATTATTGTGACCTTAATCTTGTCATTCATGCTTTCATCTATTACAGCTCCAAATATAATGTTTGAATCCGGACTGGCTGCATTCCTGATAACTTCTGCAGCTTCATTAACTTCGAAAAGCTTTAGATCCGGCCCTCCTGAAATATTCAATAAAATTCCCTGGGCGCCTTCTATCGAGTTTTCGATAAGTGGATTCTTAATTGCAAGCTGTGCGGCTTTAATAGCCCTGCTGTCACCTGAGGCGACTCCATCACCTAAAATAGCAGTGCCTGCATCTTTAATTATTGATTTGATGTCCGCGAAATCCAGGTTTATAAGGCCCGGAAGCGTAATTAAATCAGTAACTCCTCTTACTCCTGCTTTTAAAACATTGTCGGCAAGCCTGAAAGCATTGAGCAATGTCATATTTTCATCAGCAATTTCAAGAAGTTTGTCATTCGGAATAACAATCAGTGTATCCACTTTACCTTTAAGGCTTTTAATTCCTTCCTCTGCCTGAAGCATTCTTTTACGTCCTTCAAAAGTAAATGGCTTTGTGACTACCGCAACAGTAAGACAGCCGTTTTCTTTTGCAACTGCTGCAATAACCGGAGCTGCTCCTGTGCCTGTACCTCCACCTTCACCACAGGTAATAAAAACCATATCTGAATCTTTTACAATTTCTTTAATGATATCAATCGATTTCTCTGCAGCTATTCTTCCGGTTTCAGGATTTGATCCAGCTCCAAGGCCGGATTCGCCAACAAGCACTTTTTTATCTGCATTGGACATCATTAAGGCCTGTGCATCAGTATTCACTGCGATAAACTCACACCCCGTTATGTTGTCTTCCATCATCCTGTTAACAGCGTTACTTCCTCCACCGCCTATTCCAATAACGCTTATGACTGCATAATAACTTTTCCCAAATTCATCTTTCAAATCTAACCTCCTAATCTATCTTTTCATTCTTCAGCATTTTTGATATAA
>JAMCVO010000186.1 GCA_023475715.1 Actinomycetota bacterium | reverse complement strand
ATGCAATTATTGCTTTTGTCTTCATATAATCTATCCCACTCTGAATGAAAAATACGAAAAACCGCCGATAAACAAGATTCCTATGATAATAAGCAAGACATCAAGATATCTCCTGTTTATTTTATTTCTGATTAGTGCAAGCTTTACCCCTATAATGGAATGGACGGTAAATAAAACCAAAAATGCAATATTGAGCCATACGGAATGAAGAGAATTTGCCAGGCCTCTGTTTATGAAGGTAAAATGTTCGGTATTCCGGTATCCTGTAATCATGATAGCTATAAATAAAGGGATTAGAATATAACATATCAGCCTATTTAATTTGATCAGAAACTTGTTCATATGAGATTTTACAGGAATAATTTATTATGAGTATAATTATTAATTATTAAATAGTAAAATTGCAATAACTTATTTAGAAAATTATTTAGATGAGCTTAAATATGAATAGCAATAACAATAAATATGGAAAAGATATTTCTGATACAAATATTTCCGGTTCAAAAAACAATGATAATATTTTCCCTGAGAATTTCATTTTAGGAACTGCAACAAGTGCATTTCAGATTGAAGGAGCCGGCAAAACGGAATGGCAGGGATTTGTAGGCCAGGACGGGACACCTCTTAATAATGCTATCAATCATTATGAAAGATACAAAGATGATTTGAACTATATCCTTTACCTTGGAAATTCTTACAGGTTCAGTATGGACTGGTCCATACTTCAGGATGGACCTTATTCTCCGTTGAACAAAGAAGCAACAAACCATTATAATTTCATTTTTAAAACCTTAAAAGAAAATAATAAAAAAGTCTGCCTTGTCTTAAATCATTTTTCAAATCCGAAATGGCTTTTTGATATGGGCGCCTGGGCAAACCCAAAATCCGTTGATATTTTTGTCGATTATTCAAAAAAAGTCATGGAAACTTATCATGAATATATTGATATTGTAAATACCATTAATGAACCAAACGCTTATGCATTGCTTACTTATTTCATGAGGGAATTTCCTCCAAAAAAGTTCAGCATTCTAAGATGGAATAATACTTTAAATAACATGGCTAAAGCCCATGAGAAAATTCACGATTATATTAAAGATAAGTACCCTGAAATACAGGTTGGCATTTCTCATGCTTATATGTACTTACAGCCTTTGTCTGAAAAATCTTTATATCAGAAAGCCATTATCAGATTTTCAGATATAATTCAAAACGAGAATGTCCACAGAAGATTCACCAAGAATGGAAAGTTTGATTACATCGGCTTCAGTTATTACGGCAGACTGCTAATTGGTAAAAATGTAATTTTAGCATACAGCAAAGAAGGCAGAAAATTCCTGGACAATAACGGTTTAAAGCATGATGATCTGTGGGAAATCTATCCTGAAGGAATTTATAAAAATATCAGATTCTTTTATGAAAAATATAAAAAACCTGTTCTTATAACTGAAAACGGGCAGTGTACAAATGATGATTTACTAAGAAAACAAAGCATACATGACCACTTGAAATATATATTGAAGGCAATAAAAGAAAATATTCCGGTTCTTGGTTATTATCACTGGTCGACTTTTGATAATTTTGAACTTGCATATGGTCCCTCAAGAAGATTTGGCCTTGTAGCTATTGACTTTAATGACCCCAAACTTGAGCGAAAAATAAAAGATTCAGGTGAATACTATCATAATATTGCATCCGCAAATAAATTAATTTGTTTATAAATATATGCTTTTGTTATCAGACAGTTATGCAAGTTGCCTCCTCTAAAAAATCATCTGGAAGCATATTCATTAAATTGACAGCTTAGTTATGCTTCTATGCTTAATTTTAGAACCGGAAGAGGCCCAAAACCTTCTAAAACAGCCCAATAAAAGATATCTAACTGGTCTAAGAAACAAGGCCATGATGTCTCTAATGCTTCACTGCGGACTAAGGGTCTCAGAAGTTATAAACCTAAGGCCTGGAAACATTAATTTAACCAAAGGCAAGCTGAGAATAGAAGCAGGAAAAGGAAACAAAGACCGCGACCTGGCAATTCCGGAATATCTAACAGACCTTCTTGATTCCTGGAGAAAAAAGCGTCCAGAAAGCAATTATTTCTTTTCTACCTTAAAAGGCAAAAAACTTTCAATACGATACCTTCAACAAATGGTTAAAAGATACGCAGAAAAAGCTGGGATAAATAAAAGTATCTCCCCCCACACATTGCGCCACACATACGCCACGCAATACTACCGCCAGACTAAAGATATCGAAACCCTCCGCCGAATCCTCGGCCACTCCGACATCAGCACCACCACAATTTACATCACCCTCGCCAACACTGACGTTGAAAACGGCATGAAGTCTTTTAAAGAGTTTTTGTAGCATCTTACAAATGTAATTGATTTTATATTGAATTTTATAAAAAACATTTCGGCATAAGATTATTAGCTACGATAGATCTCAGCTAACACTGAAGACTTTTATAGTATCTGCCTGATTTTTCAAACTAATCTTCTAAAATTTTAACTTAATTATATAATATCTTGTTACATTTTATGCTTAACATTATATATATTATTGTTTTATTGGATAACTTCCGCATTTTTTTATTGCAGCTTGGACGCCCCCAAATGCCTGCCCCCATTTATCTACTGGAAAGTTTTCCGTGCATCCTATCAGAAATCTATCTCCAGGTGCAACGCTTTTTAACATATTAGCAGTATACTCTTCTATTCTGTCAGCACTGTAAGTTGCAAGTAGAGTTCCTGGGAAATTTATCCATAGTACTTTTTCTGGCCACGCCTTTCTTGCATCTAGCGCACTCATATCTCCCATTGGAAGAGGGGTAAATGCTTCTATAATATCTATTTTGGTCTTACCAATCATATCTTTTAAAGCATTAAGCTTGCCATCCATATGTATTGCAAGCATTTTACCTTTTTTATGAAGAATCTCAGCCATTTCGTTATAGAAAGGGATGTAGAACTCCTTGAAAAAGTCAGGTGGTGTCAATATACTTGTCAGGTTTTCCGGTGACCAGAAGACAGCTGCCGCCGAATTGGCTGCAAGCTCATATTTTTGCTTCATCTTAGAATACAACACTTCGTACAGGCTCTGAAACTTCTTAGGATTGCTGAAATATTCAAGGTAGCAATTCTGTGCACCCATAAGTTCATACATAAGTATCTGGAAAGGAGATTTGCCCATGTTTGCAAAAATAAATCCCTCGTTTTCTACAACGCTTTCAGCAAACAAAAACTCTTTGTTGTTATCATGAAACTCAATATTTTTATAAATATATTCAAGTATTTCATAATCAGCTTCTGTCTTAAACAAATGCTCTGTAACCCAGGAGAGGCTTTCGGAATCAATTTCACTGCCAAACCTTTGCACAAGATCTCCTGGAACAGGAATGCTGTTGTTGAAAAATTCATGTTTTACTGAAACACTGCCAATTGGAGCTATAAATTTTCTAAGAATCGTATTTCTACCTGATTTACCACTTACAGTATAGGTAGTCGTGTCAATTACTTCTACGGTCGGTATAGTAACGGTACTAATTGGAAAATGTTGATAAATCCATGTAAGACCTTCTATTCTAAAATTAAACTCCGTCTGCCCCCATGGAGGAATAGACTTATACATCGTCCAAGGTATACTGTCAACTTCTTTACCCCTTATGGCAGCTTCAATTCTTTCTTTTTTATTCAAGTTTTTCTCCTGTTTAAACTATTTGCTATTTGTAATTTAAAGTTTTTTTAAAATCTCCCAAAGCTACTCCACCATTTCAGTTGAAAAGTACCCCACTTAAATTAATATTCTATTTAATAAAAATAATATCTATTTATATTACATAGAAGGGGTAATAATTAACTGCCAGAAGAGCCTTAAAGTTAAAATAATGAAATATCACTCACATTCGCGATCTCTCTCCTAGACTGAATATTTCCTAGCTAAGACGACAGACCATGAATCCTAATACAAATCCGCCTTTTAATTTCCTAATTTTAATTCTCTTTCTCTTTCATATATTTTTAATCTTTATTTTTTATTACTTCATATAAAATACTTCTTCAAGTATCTTGCTTTCGGGTCCCAATTTTGTACTGTCACTTTTTACAAAATATTTATCCATACGCTGCCACCATTTTTGTGCTATTTCCAGTTTTGCAAGCTCATTCATGCTTTTATTATAATCCTCATCAATTTCAAGATAATTGAAAAGCATTCCATCAGAATGACTATAGAATATGGAATAGTTGGAAATACCACAATTGTTCATTGCTTTGACCAGTTCTGGCCAAATATTATCATGCTCCTGTTTGTATTCTTCTTTTAGATCCTGTTTTATTTTAAATATAAACGCCGCTCTTTTCATAAATTTACCTCCTTTTTTGAAAACAACCGCCATTTGTATGTTTTAAAACTTTAAAATAAATAACCTATTTTTATATTTATTAGCTATTCATTCAATACGACTTTTCGCCTATTAGTTCTTAGCGAATCAATCAGAATTGCAATAATTAAAATAGCTCCATAAATTGCATCTAACCAAGTTTTTGAAACATCAGAGAGAGCAAGACCATTTGAAATTGATCCTAAAAGCAAAGTAGCAATAAGAACACCTACTAAAGTACCCCTTCCCCCTGATAAAGATATCCCACCTAATATACAGATAGTTAATATCTGAAATTCATAACCACTACCAAATTCTCCATGAGCCATACCCAACTGGGAAGATAATATAATCCCACTAATTGCTGCCATGACCCCAGAGATAATAAAGGTAAAAAATTGAACCCTTTTTGTAGGGATACCCGCTGAATTTGCCGCATCAATGTTAGATCCTATTATGTAAATATTTCTACCGAATTTTGTAAATCTGAGCATAAGATAAATCAATAGCCAAATTATTAAAAAATAAATCATTGTTATTGGTATTACATTAAAAATATATTGTCTC
>JAMCVO010000251.1 GCA_023475715.1 Actinomycetota bacterium | reverse complement strand
TTCCGGATTTTACAGGCGGATTTATAGGATATTTTTCTTATGAACTGAAGAATTATATGGAAAAACTTCCGCAAAGTGCCCGAGATGACCTTAAGGTTCCGGTTTTCTATCTTATTTATTATTCAGAACTTCTGGCTTATTCTCATGATGAGAGCAGATGGTTTCTCATCAATAATTTTGAGGCCGAAGATGAGTCCTCTTCCTTAAGTGAAAATATAATCAGTCATATGGATAATAAAAGACTTGAAATTGAAAAGTTGCTGTCATTTCTGAAACAAGAAGGCAAAACAAATGAGAAAAATAAAACTATAAATGAGCTTATTGCCGCGAAATACGGTTCAAAAAATTCTAAGGCTTTAAACCTTATCTCAAATATTAAAAAACCTGATTATCTGAAAGCTGTCTTAAAAGCAAAGCGCTATATTCATGATGGAGACATTTACCAGATGAATATGACTCAGCGCTTTGAATGCAGCCTGGAAGTTGAGCCATACGATCTTTATTATATTTTACGTCAAAAGAATGCAGCGCCATTTTCCGCATATCTTTCTTTTCCGGAACTTAAAATAGGCACTTCACCTCCGGAAAGATTTTTATTTTTGAAGAATGAAATTATTGAAACAAGGCCTATAAAGGGTACAAGACCAAGAGGGAGAAATACAGAACAGGACCTCATGTATGCTGCCGAGCTTAAAGAGAGCATAAAAGACAGAGCCGAACTTAATATGATCGTTGATCTCGAAAGAAATGATCTTGGTAAGTTTTGCAGATACGGCACAGTAAAGGTAAAGGAGCATGCAGTTGTTGAAAAATATGCGAAAGTATTTCATCTGGTATCAACTGTAACAGGTAAGGTCCAGAAAGGTTATGATATTGCTGATATACTGAAGGCTGTTTTTCCCGGTGGATCAATTACCGGTGCGCCCAAGATAAGGGCTATGGAAATCATAGATGAACTTGAACCGACAACGCGCGGTATTTACACTGGTGCGATAGGTTACATCGGTAACGACATGACAATGGATTTGAATATAGCAATCAGGACTTTCATTATCAAGGGCAGTAAATTTTATTATAATGTCGGCGGCGGTATAGTGGAGGACTCAAATCCCGAAAGTGAATATCTTGAAACACTGGATAAAGGTCTTGCTCTAAAAGAAACTCTCGAATACTTTTCATATAAAAATTTATGTAAGTAAATTTTCTCCAGAATTTCTCCATTTTTTTTAAATATACTTTCTCCAAAAGATAAAGGAGTATTTATGCATGAAAAAAAAAGGCCGGGAAAAATAATTCCGGCAATATTAATTGGAGTGATTTCAGTCTTTGTTTTTATGACTTTTGTTTCCTGTGCGGGTGGGGCAGGACCCTTTGCAAACAATCCAAGCCGGAATGCACAGAATCAGGGCATTCAAACATATAAAGTGGTACCCGGGGACATTTTACAGGAAATAAGTACAACAGGTTCAGTCGTGTCTACGGAAGAGAATTCATATACTTTTGAAGTTTCCGGAGAAGTGATTTCAGCGATTGAGCAGGGTCAGGAGTTTAAGAAAGGCGACATTCTGGTGGAGCTTGATAACTCTGAAGGACTAAATAACATAAGGCAGAAAGAAATTGATTTACAGAGTGTTGAAAATGACCTGGCGAACTCAAAAAATTCGCTGGCAAATGCAAAGATTAATTACCAGAGTGCTCTGGATTCAAATCATATAGCCATCCAGCTGGCAGATATAAACACCCGGAAATCGGAGGAAAGTGTCCGGAGTGCATTGAATTCACTTGAAAATGCCAACGCTTCAGCAGAGCTGTCTTACCAGAGTGCCTTGCTTGCCCTTCAAAAAATAGATGTAATGGAAGACTATGCTACTACGGATCAACAGGAGAAATCTTATGAGTTTGATTATGAATCCGGGCAATTGAACTTAAAATCAAATGAAGTATCTTCCGACTCTTCAAAGGAACAGGCAGAATCCTCGTATGATAATGCTCTTCTTTCGCAATCGAGCACCTATTGGACCAACCTGTCCAGTCTGCAGTCAGCCCAAAAAGCCATAGATCTGGCACAAATAAATATCAGTGAAGCGCAGTTAAAGATATCAGCCGCAGAGTCAAGCCTTGAACTTGCACAGCAGGACCTGGATTCTGTAAAAGAAGACCTCGGTAAATATAAAATTGTTGCCACTTATGACGGAATTGTCTTATCCAATGATTATCTGGCAGGGGAGGATTCGCAGCAAAATACGGGCGATATAACCATAATAAGCAACAATTATCTGGTAAGCTCTTCAATAAGTGAAAATGATATTTCCAAAGTAAAAGCAGGTAACCAGGTATCTGTTATCTTTGATGCATACCAGGATCTCGAATTCCCAGGTATTGTAAAAAAAATCATTCCGGTAACAACAATAAGCGATAACGGCATAGTGAGTTTTGAAATTCTGATAAGTTTTGAAGACAATACCAATGCAAAAATTTACTATGGTCTTTCTGCCAGTGCAAATATTGTTGTCGCAAAAGCGGAAAATGTCTTATATGTTCCGATTCAGTCAGTTTATGAAGAGAATGGTAAAAATTATGTGGATATGCTGCCGGCAGGTCAGTTTGAAAACGGTAAAACAGAACAGACTGATTTAAGCCAATCCGTAAAAAAGACTGAAGTTACACTCGGAATAAACGACTATGCCAATATAGAAATAACCTCAGGACTTAAAGAGGGAGACGTAATCATCACTTCAAAAATACAGGACAACTAAACAAGGTGATTAACTAAATTATGGAAGATAATAATAAGATAATAGATATTAATGGTCTTACTAAGACATACAATATAGGCAGCATAAAAGTGAAAGCTTTAAACGGGATCAACCTCCTTATAAAGAAAGGTGAATTTGTCTCAATAATGGGTCCCTCCGGTTCAGGAAAATCAACATTGATGAACATACTTGGATGTCTTGATATTCCTACAAACGGTTCGTTTGTTCTGGAGGATGAAGATATCAGTAAATTAAGTGATAATAAGCTTGCGGAGATAAGAAATAAAAAAGTAGGTTTTGTTTTTCAGACCTTTAATCTTCTTTCAAGATCGGATGTAATGAATAATATTGAGCTGCCTCTGATTTATTCCAAATTAAGAGCATCAGAATCCAGGAAAGAATTGATCAGGGATGTAATTGCTGCAGTCGGTCTTCAGGGCAGGGAAAAACATAAGCCAAGTGAGTTATCCGGCGGTCAGAGACAAAGGGTAGCAATTGCAAGGGCTCTTGTAAATAATCCATCAATAATACTTGCAGACGAACCTACGGGTAATCTTGATTCAAGGACAGGTGAGGAAATTATGGCTATTTTCCAGGGACTGCACAAACAGGGCAAAACTATACTTCTTGTGACCCATGAGATGGAAATCGCAAGACATACCCAGAGGATAATTTATTTAAAAGATGGTTTGATAACAAATGAAGAAATAATAGAAAATCCTGTTTCGGCAAATGATACTTTAAAAAATATGCCTGAATTGGATGAAAGAATAAACAGCCTTGAGGAGAATAAATGAAAAGAATATTTGAAAATATAAAAATTGCATTTAAATCTCTTAATTCCAATAAATTAAGATCATTTCTGACGATGCTTGGAATCATAATAGGAGTAGGGTCGGTTGTTGCAGTAATGTCCGTGGGTGCAGGCGCCGAAGCTTCAATAACTGAAAATCTGCAAAGCATTGGAACAAATGTTCTTACAATTTCACCCGGAAGGGCAACGCCTGAAGGAATGGGCGGCCAGAGACCCGGAGGAGGTAATCTTATGGTGCAATTTGGCAATGAAGAGGAGGAAACTGCTGAAGGAGAACTCTATTATGAGGATGTAACGGCTTTAAAAGACAGCTCCGGTTTATTTGAAGAAGTTGCACCTGTAGTTGCCGGGAGAAATTCCACGCTTAAATACCAGAGTTTTAGCGGTCAGGTCAGTGTCACGGGCACAACTGAAGATTATTTGAAAATACAGGGTTATGAGATAGAAGAAGGTTCTTTTTTTACTTCACGGGATACTGAAAACTGGTCCAATGTAGCTGTTTTAGGCAGCGATATTGTAAATGATTATTTCGGGAAAGTAGACCCGATAGGCAAGACTCTAAGAATCGACGGACAGAATTTTGTTGTAATCGGAGTCCTTGAATCAGTCGGTTCGGCAGCCTTTGGGCAGAGTGCTGACAGCAGTATAATTATTCCTGTTACAGTTGCCCAAAATAAGCTTTACGGCACAGATACAATAGACAGCATCGCAGCAAAAGTAAAAAGTGAAGATTTGATGGATCAGGCTCAGGAACAGGCCAGGGAAATATTGAGAATACAGCATCATATCCTTCCCGGTGATCTTAATGATTTTGAGATAAGAAGTTCAACACAGTTTCTGGAAATGGCAAATACTGTAACCGGAATACTCACTGTAACACTTGCAAGTGTTGCTGCAATTTCACTTCTTGTCGGCGGAATAGGCATCATGAATATAATGTTTGTGTCTGTAGTGGAGAGGACCAGGGAAATAGGCATAAGAAAGGCAGTGGGAGCAAAAAACAGGGATATTCTGGTGCAGTTTCTGACCGAAAGCATTGTGATGAGCCTTTCGGGGGGTATTCTTGGCGTAGGATTTGCCCTTACGGTGGCGTGGGTTTTAAAGACATTTACAACATTAAATTCATTGGTTACCGCAACGCCTATAATCCTTGCAGTATCATTCTCAACTGCGATAGGTCTTATTTTTGGAATATTTCCTGCAATGAGAGCGGCAAAATTAAATCCCATTCAATCTTTAAGGCATGAGTAGATTGCTGTGCAGGAATGATTTAATTTATATTATAGGTATAAGAATATAAAATAGCATTAGTGTATAGATCTAAAAACAAGAGCGTCAGATGAAAATACTTATTATAGAAGATGAAAAAAATATAGCAGACAGC
>JAMCVO010000314.1 GCA_023475715.1 Actinomycetota bacterium | reverse complement strand
ATCTACTATCATTAAAGCAGGATAACCTTTTACTACTTTACTTATTGTCTCTATATCATTTATAATTCCGGTAGATGTTTCACTCTGCTGAACCATTACACCTTTTATATCCGGGTTTTCATCAAGGGATTTTTTCACATCTGCAGGATTTGCATTATCACCCCACTCATAATCAAGTGCAATAACATTCAGTCCAAATTTAGCACTGATCTTTTTAAACCTCTCTCCAAAATTGCCTGTATTTATTACCAGAACCTTGTCACCAACTGAAAAAGTATTAGTTACTGCGGCTTCCATGGCTCCTGTTCCGGATGAAGTCAGGATTAAAACATCGTTGCTCGTCTGCATGAATTTCTTTAATTTGTCTGTAACTTCAATAAAAATTTTAGAAAATTCCGGAGATCTGTGATGCATTAATGGTCTGCCATGCTCCATTAATACCTCTTCAGAAATTGGTACAGGCCCCGGGGTCATAATATAGTTCTTTCTCATTTTGGCTCCTTTCTTTATTAGGTTAAAAATTTTTTAATCAATTACTTTTTGCTGCCTCTGCTGCAGGCAATCTTTCCTGTCCTGATAAGCTCAAGAATACCATATGGTTTAAGCAAATCTTCCAGTCCCTGTATCTTGCTGCTGTTGCCTGTAATTTCAATAATCAATGATTTCTTGGCAACATCAACAATATTTGCCCTGAAAATATTAATAATCTCAAGAATCTCAGCTCTGGTATTATTATCTGCACTGACTTTTATAAGTACCAGTTCTCTTTCTACGATATTGGAAGGATCCAGTTCCTGTATTTTTATAACATTTATCAGCTTATACAGTTGCTTGATTACCTGCTCTATGCTGTGTTTCTCTGCATTTACAACTATAGTAACTCTTGAAATTTTTTCATCTTCGGTAGGGCCGACTGCAAGACTTTCTATATTAAACCCTCTTCTGCTGAAAAGTCCTGAAATTTTAGCAAGCACACCTGATTTATTTTCGACAAGTACTGAAATTATATGATTCTGGTTCATTAGGCTCACCTGTAATTAATTATTAATTCTAAACATTATATTTACTCAAACTCAAACATCTGGTTTATGGGAGAACCTGCCGGGACCATTGGATAAACATTTTCTTCCCTGTCTATCCAGAAGTCCACCACCACCACATTGTCAATGTCCAGCGCTTTTTTAATGGTTTCTTCAACCTGCGATTTTTCTGTAACCCTGAAACCAACTCCCCCGTATGCTTCAATCAATTTCACAAAATCAACACTGTTTTGAATAGATGTATGGGAGTATCTTTTATTGTAAAAGAACTCCTGCCACTGCCTGACCATACCGAGATAGCCATTATTTAAAATCATAATTTTTACAGGAATTTTGTTGAAAACAGCAGTAGCAAATTCCTGTGAAACCATCTGGATGCTGCCATCTCCTGCAATATCAATGACTGTTTTATCAGGCCGGCCAACTTTTGCCCCGATAGATGCAGGCAATCCATACCCCATTGTGCCAAGACCGCCGGAAGTTATAAAAGTCCGCGGCTGGCTAAATTTATAAAACTGTGCAGTCCACATCTGATGCTGCCCCACTTCGGTGCAAATTATTGCATCACCCTTAGTGATTTCATAAATTTTCTCAATTACATGCATCGGTTTTATACCTTTGGAGCTCTTATCATATTTCAAAGGAAAATCTTTTTTAAGATTTTTTATTGTTTTTAACCAGTCATTTCTATCCGGGAAGCCTTTTTTATCTATTAACTCCTTGTATCTTATTTTTAAATCCTGGATAACTGTTTTTGCATCACCAACAATAGGTATATCGGCTTTTACATTTTTTCCAATTTCGGCAGGATCTATATCAGCATGAATGATTTCAGCATTTTTCGCAAATTCTGACAGTTTTCCCGTTACCCTGTCGTCAAACCTTGCTCCGATTGCAATTACAAGGTCTGCATCCATAAAAGCCAGGTTAGCATACTTTGTCCCGTGCATTCCCGCCATACCGAGAGAAAGTCCGTCTTCATCAGGAAACCCGCCCTTCCCCATCAAGCTTGTAATTACGGGGATTTTTGCATATCTTGCAAAATCCGCAAGCTCCAGGCTGGCTCCTGATATTATTATTCCTCCACCTGCAAAAATAACAGGTTTTTTACTGTCAAAAATTCTTTTTGCTGCTTGAATTATCTGTCTCGGATTACCCTTATAAGTAGGCTTATAACCTTCAAGTTTTAATTCAACCTTTACATTTTCTTCAATTAAGCTTCTTGATACATCAACCGGTATGTCTATTAATACCGGCCCAGGCCTTCCGGTGGAAGCAATATAAAAAGCTTCTTTAATAACAACAGGCAGTTCCCTGACATCTTTTATCAGGTAATTATGCTTGGTAATAGGTGCTGTTATACCGGTAATATCTGCTTCCTGAAAAGAATCTGTACCTATTAAATTTGTTTCAGCCTGTCCGGTGATTGCAACCATGGGTATTGAATCCATATAAGCACAGGCAATACCGGTTATTAAATTTGTCGCTCCCGGACCGGATGTCGCAACGCAGACACCTGTTTTTCCCGTTGCTCTTGCATAACCATCTGCAGCATGAGCTGCACCCTGTTCGTGACGAACCAATATATGCTTTATATCACTATCAAAAATGGCATCATAAATTGGAATAACCTTACCGCCAGGAAAACCAAAAATAACCTCAACGCCTTCTTCCTTCAAACATTTTATTAACATCTGGGCACCATTGATTTTTCCCATTTTTTTAACCCCTCATAAGTTAGTAACAACTTTATAACAATTAGTTTTGTTGATTATAACACTTATTTTACTCTAAAACAGCACCTTTTGATGCTGATGTAACAAGTTTTGCATATCTGTAAAGATAGCCTTCTTTAATCTTAGGTTCTGGTGGATTCCATTTCTCTTTCCTTTTAGCTAATTCTGAATCATTGACAAGAGCATTTATCTTGTTATCACTTATATCTATCTCAATAATATCCCCTTCTTCCAGCAATGCTATTGTACCTCCAGCCTGAGCTTCAGGTGAAATATGACCTACTGAGGCGCCTTTTGTAGCTCCCGAAAATCTTCCATCGGTAATAAGAGCAACATCCTTGTCCAGCCCCATTCCAGCTAATGTTGAAGTTGGGGCAAGCATTTCCCTCATCCCAGGACCACCTTTTGGCCCCTCATACCTGATGACGACTACATCGCCTTTGACTATTTTTCCATTTAAAATAGCATCCTGTGCATCTTCTTCGCTATTAAATATTCTTGCTCTACCGTTATGATGCATCATGCCAGGATCAACAGCAGACTTTTTAACAACACATCCTTCGGGTGCCAGATTTCCCCATAAAACTGTAAGTCCTCCATCCTTGGTATGAGGATTGGATACCCTTCTTATCACCTCTTCATTTAATATTTTTGAACCTTCAACATTCTCCTTAACTTTCTTTCCGCTGACAGTAATGAGCTCTCCGTCAATCATCCCGTTGGCAAGAAGCTCGCCCATAATTGCGCCAATACCTCCAGCCCAGTATAAGTCTTCCACATGGTGTGATCCTGCAGGGCTGATTCTGCAGAGATTTGGAATTTTGGCGCTTATTTCATTTACAAGTTCCAGGGAAAAGCTTGTCTTTGCTTCCTTGGCTATTGCAGTCAGATGCAGGATAGTATTGGTCGAGCATCCAACCGCCATATCCACTGCAAGCGCATTCTTTATTGAGTCCTGGTTAATGATATCTCTTGGTTTTATATTTTTTGAAACAAGATCCATAATTTTAATTCCCGCAGTTTTTGCAAGCCTCAATCTTTTTGAAAATACCGCAGGGATAGTTCCATTGCCCGGAAGGGCTATGCCAATTGCTTCAGATAAGCAGTTCATTGAATTTGCGGTAAACATGCCGGCACAGCTTCCGCATGTCGGGCATGATTCATTTTCAATTTCTTCAAGATCACTTGAGCTGTACTTTCCTGATTTATACATTCCAACAGCTTCAGCACAATCGTTAAAATCTATATCTCTTCCCTTAAATTTACCTGCAAGCATCGGTCCGCCGCTTATAAGGATGGATGGAATATTTAACCTTAGTGCAGCCATAATCATACCAGGTACGATTTTATCACAGTTTGGAACAAGCACTAAACCATCAAAAGAATGAGCCATACAAACAGCTTCTATGCTGTCAGCAATTAATTCTCTGCTTGCAAGAGAGTATTTCATTCCGATATGATTCATGGCTACACCATCACAAATACCAATTGTGGAAAATTCCTGTGCAGTTCCTCCTGACATTGTTATCCCGGTTTTTACTGCTTCAACAATGCCGTCCAAATTCATGTGCCCGGGTATTAAAGTATTTGCTGAATTAACAACACCAATAATCGGTCTTGCAATTTCCTCATCGGTAAATCCAAGAGCTTTGAATAATGAGCGATGAGGCAGCCTGTTTACTCCTTTTTTGATATTATCACTTCTCAATTTTCCTCCAAACATTGTTAAATTTGTATTCTAATAAAATCTTTTCTTATTTGACCTGTTTTTATTTTTTTAATTATTAGATTTATTTTATATTAATTTTTCAATAAAACTATAGCACAAAACGAACAAGCTAGTTAATTAAGATAGAATGATTATTTATAAACTTAAAAATGAGAAAAGAAACCATCCTACCTAATTAAATTGAAAGACTGACCGGTAGGACTAACAGAATAATTAAAATAATTATGACAGATGAAACCATGCCGATAACTTTGAAATTATCAGAAAAAATAGAATTAAAGTTATTTTTATAAGTTGTTTCCATTTAAGTATTTATTAATCTGCCACAAAATTTAAGGTTATCTATGTTGGAAAAGTATAATAGCATAAATATACATCTAATACAATAGATTTTTATAAAAAGTTATCATCTAAAATTTCGTGATAAAAAATAAATTGATAAGCCAGGAT
>JAMCVO010000284.1 GCA_023475715.1 Actinomycetota bacterium | reverse complement strand
GCACACATGAGTTTTTAGATCTTTATAAAATCTTTCTGTATTAGAGATTAGCATTGAAGGATAATGTATGTCTGCAAAAGTTGAATATCTCTTGAATAAATCAGCATAGTATTCTGGACACATGCTACCACCACATCCCTAATTTTCATTGCCTATTCCAAGAAATTTAATTTTCCATGGTTTATCTCTGCCATTTCTTTTCCTGAGATCCGTTAAAGCTGTCTTTCCACTAAAAGTCATGTATTCTATCCAATACATCATTTCTTCTACTGTACCGCTTCCGACATTTATACCAATGTAGGGTTCACAATCTAGTATTTCACAAAGATCTAAAAACTCATGTGTGCCAAAACTGTTATCTTCAATAACTCCCCCCCATATTGTGTTTATCCTGGTAGGTCTCTCACTAAAAGGACCAACTCCATCTCTCCAGTGATACCTGTCTGCAAAACAACCACCTGGCCATCGCAGGACTGGAATATTAATTTCTTTTAATGCTTCAATAATATCAATACGTACACCATTTATATTTTTTATTTTTGAGTCCCTGCCAACCCAAAGCCCTCCATAAATACACTTCCCTACATGTTCTATAAAATGCCCATATATGTCTTTACCTATTTTGTATTTAACATTTTTTGTATCAATTTCAATTAAATTATTATTCATAGTGGCTCTCCTCTTAAAGAATTTATTTAGTTTTTAACTTATTAAATTACAAACAGAAAATCTATCAATTGTAAAAGCTGGATCCCAAGGAACTGAGGATATGCTTTACTTTTCAAGTGTTGCATCATTAAATTTTCTTTTAGTTTTGTTCCGATTGATGGTTTCCTATATTTTATTACACATTGTCTCAGTTACTTATAGAGTGAAAATCTCTTAATTAATATTTAGTATTTTCAAGATTTTCATATAAAACGCTAATATTTTTTATAATCTTACCTTTGTCAATATCTTTTTTCTGTTTATAAATTCCCCATGCTTTATCAGTGCTGAAAAAACATGAAAAATTACCAGTTCCTATACCCCCCAGAAGAAATGCAGCTTCTTTTGCATCATTGAATAGATAGTTCTAGAATTTAGGTTCTCTTTTTTCAAAAACTGCTTAGACTTTATTTTTTCCCTTTTATTCATAAATTTTTCTAATTATATGATAATTTATACTATCCAAGCTTGTTATTTAGCCCGAACAATAATCAACTGCAATCATATTTAACATTTCAACTTTGGGAACCTGTATTTCGATAGAATTATCTCTTTTGGTAAAATTAAGCTCCTCCTTATGTGTTACAGACATTACCTTTGTAATCTTTTTACTTGCTGTATCTAAAATTACTTTAAAATCACATACTGGTACTGGTGGAAGGCTACTCTGTTCATTTATAATGTTTACTATGAATCTGCTTTTTTGAGGTTGATCAAATAAAATAATTTCAACATCTTTAGATACTTCTGAAGAAAAACTAAATTGTCCGGGAAAAATTTTTTTAATTAAATTCACAAATGTTTTTTTATGGGGTATTTTTTCTATTTTTTCTATTGGATATGATATCCATACAGCTTTTCCTTTTCCAAATTCACTGTAAACAATAGAGGCATGCTCTGTATTAATTCCTGGAGGATTGGAATGTATTGATGAAAACTTGGCCTCATCGTTAGGGTCAGTATAAGGGAGAACTAACTTTGCAATTATACTATCTGGATTAGCTGATCCTGCAATTACCTGTGGATCCCTTATGGTCATAGGATTATTTTTATCTGAATCATATAAAAGTCTTGGATCTAAATCAGTAGGAGTCATATATGTTATATTTTCCCGTGTAATACCCGAAGTTTCAATTCCAAAAACTTTTTTTAAAAACTCTTTTGGAAGTTCACCGCTTGCATATAGGCTACCCCCATTTTCCAAGAACTCATATATTTTCTCAAGCTCTAATTTATTTAAAGAAAGAACATTCGGGAGTACAAGGATCTTATAAGAAGAAAGCTTATCTATCTGATTTATGGAAATAATCCCAAGTGGTATATGGTTTTCCTTTAATATTTTTGAAGCACCAATTACTGAATATAGGTGTGTATAAATATATTCTGGCTTGGTTCTTTGGGTCCAATCTATCTGAGCTCTCTGGCCATTTTCATGGTAGTTCATTTTTGAACTAAAACTAAAATAAATGGCTGCGTCTTGAACCATTTCACCGCCAAGATATTGCTCATAATATTTGGTTTCATTAAACACTTTGCCCATTTTTTCAAAACTTCTTTTATCCAGTGTTCCAATCGGATCAATTGCATCAATAAATAAGAATGCCCCACTATGTGCAAAAGCCAATAAATTGTGCATTTTTAACATTTCGGTGCTTTTAAGCGTAGTTTCTTCAGATGGGTTTGAATCTGGAACAAATGTCATATACTCAAATGGTTGGTTCGTGGTCAGGTTATAGTAAAGCTTGCATACAAATGATTGTTCTGAAAATCCGCCATAAAAATCACCCCCTGAATAATCTGATATATTCCCAATTTTTTCAGTTACACCAAATGTCCAGTCACTCATAGCGGCTCCATAATTGGTCTCTATGGTTACATCAGGTTTTAATGCCTTTATGGTATTTGAAACAAGGAGGGTAAACTCATACAGCCACTCCTCCCTTTTGCTTTGAAAAGTAAGCCAATTTTTATCTCTCCAATCAATTACTAAGGGAATATCACTCCCAACCTCGTCGTAATATCGTTTTTTGCAAGAATCACAGTAACATATCATTGGCCAGAAAGTCATGTCAAAAAACATACCCTTAAAGTCATACAAATTAGCCAACTCCTCAAGCTGATCCATGGTAAACTTTTTGTAACCAAAAGAATTTGGACAGCAAAGGCCGTATCTTCCCATCCTTACGGTGAACTCTTTATCAGTTTTGGCAGATCTTCTTTCCCTTGAAGGTAAACCGTCTATATCAAGCATTCGCCATGAAGGATTGTTTTCATAGGCCCAATTATTATATATTACACTGTAGTATGCTAAGGGTATTAAATTTTCTTTATGGCACAGGGAAACAATTTCACCAAAAATGTCTCTTCCTTTTAAGCACTTATGCATAAGACCAGTCTTTGTAGGCCAGTAGCAATACCCGACATGGGAATTTGCATAAACCATTGCAGTTTGGGTCCCTGATATTTTAAGCATTTCCATATAGATACTTGGGTCAAGTTTTGAAAGAAATTCATCATTCCAATCTTCAATATGCATATCAATCAGATTTCTTCTGTAAATTGTTTCAAACCATTTTTTTTCTATCATATAATCCTCCAAAATATCTTACTTTATAGTAAAATTTGCAACCTTTTTAATTAATAATAAACGCATTATCAATATAAATAGTAATCCTAAAAAGATATAACAATAAAAAATTAAACCTGCTTATATTTCTTTTCCAGTCAGTCCTTTCCCCAAGCTGCCACCAGGATGGTAGAGGGCAAAATCTTCTTTTTTAAATCCTTTAATATATGATAAAGTTAGGGCAAGTGCATCTCCCAATACCAGAGTAGCTGTTGAACTTGTTGAAGGAGCCAGCTTCATATGGTCTGCTTCTTCTAACTTTCCAATACAAAGATGGATATCGCTATTTTTGGCCATAGTTGAATCAGGGTTTGAAGTAATTGAAATAATCTTACATCCTATTTTTTTAAGCGTGGGAAAATCATTTAACATTTCACGTGTTTCACCTGAATTTGATAGTGCAATTACCAAATCTTTTTTTTCAATCATTCCTAAATCTCCATGAAGTGTTTCATCGCCATGTACAAAAAAGGCTGGTGTTCCGGTTGAGGCCATTGAAGCTGCAATCTTTTTCCCAACATGCCCGGATTTACCAATACCACAAATAATTACCTTACTCCTGCAGCTGAAAATCAATCTTATTGCATCAACAAAATTTTCATCAACCTGGCTAATTAGAATTTTAATACCTTCAATTTCCTTTTTTATTACATCTATGGCAAAGGACAAAATGGCAGATTTATCTAATTCTGTACTATTTAATTTTTTTATTGTTTTCATCACTTTCCTTTTGTAAAAAATGGCGGGATTATTTCTTCTTTTAAAGGCAGATCAACCCAACCATCTTCCTGCATTGATTTAAACACGGCACAAAGTACTTCCATGTCCTTAGCGCCATCTTCCATTTTTATCACAGGCTCCGTCCCATAATAAATACAGTCGATGAAATGTTTTAACATCTTTTTATAAGCCCAGCCACGAGGAGGGTAAATTGAAACCCACCTTTTCTGTAGAGGTTTGGTTACATTATCAGTTGCCCAGAAAACCTGGGGATACCTGTAGTCTCTTATGATTTGAGGAAGTTCTTCCCATTCATAATCTCTATCTATATATATAGCAAGCGGTGCTGACTGGTATGGATTCTGAGATTCAGAGCTTGTCTGTATCGTACCCTTTGTTCCCAGAATTTCACAACCTTGCGTAACTACTGGGGAAAATCTATTTAGGTCAACCATGCCGTAAGAATTATCTGTAAATTCTATGGTTATATATACACAGTCATCAAGTGGTGTATATTCTTTTGGCCTAGTTATGTTTTTTGCAATTCCGCAGACTCTTTTAACTTCTTTTCCCATAAGCCATAAAAGTAAATCAACCATATGAGAGCCCAGGTCAAAAAGAGCACCTGCCCCTGCCAGCTTTGGATCCTGCCTGAACTGAGTATATGAAATCATTTCATGGTAAAGGTCCCAGGTTTCATGGGATTTTGAACTTCCCATTTTTATATCGCCAATAATTCCCTGTCTTAGGAGGTCCTTTGCAATCAGATGCTGTTCCCAAAAACGGTAATTACACCCCACCATAACCTTTGTACCATATTTTTTTGCATTATTTACAAGGTCAACCATGCCGTAAGAATTATCTGTAAATTCTATGGTTATATATACACAGTCATCAAGTGGTGTATATTCTTT
>JAMCVO010000177.1 GCA_023475715.1 Actinomycetota bacterium | reverse complement strand
CTTATATTTAAATTTACTCCAGGCTCTTGATTTCCTTTAAAACGGCTGATGTAATATGTTCAATCAATTTATTCATATCAACTTTATCAGCATTAGAAAAATATTTACCGCTAATATCAGTTTTTGCCTGATTTTTATAAAAATTAATTATTTCACTGCCCTTTCCGATTGATCCGCTCTGCCCTAATTTATTGATTATCTCATCCTTCATCCTGTCTCTGGCTGGAATCAGAATATTACCCGGGATAACATATTCCCGGCCTTTTTCTTTTCTTCCGGATTCTATCTTTTCAAAAAAAACAAATCTTATATCTGTTGCCCAAGCTGTAAAACTTATCCCGCCGCTGACACATTTCTTAATTACTTCTTCCGAAAGTCCAGAACACCCATGCAGCGATAAATGAACATCAACATTGTTTCTTATTCTCCTTAACAGATCAAAATTGATTTCAGGAGTGCTTCGATAGAATCCGGATTTTACTCCTATGGCAATTGCAAGACAGTCGACATTAGTTCTTTTTACGAAATCACGGGCAAGCTCAGGATCTGTTAATTCAAACTTACCGGTATCATCCCCTTCCCTGCCTGATTCAATTATGCCCAATTCCCCTTCTACAAAAACTCCATATTGTTTTGCATAATCAACAACTTCCCTTGTTATCATGACATTTTGTTCAAAAGAATATTTTGAAGAAATATTACATCAGCCACTGTAACCTTTATTGATAATTTCCCTGCAGGTTGCTGCATCCTGAACATGGTCCGAAAATATTGCAACAGGAGCCCTTGTTTCACTGCCTAACTTTTTAATCAGGAATTCCAGGCAAGACTGGCAAACATTTTTAAGTTCTGGTTCATAAATATCATAAACTATCGGCGAATCCGTAATCTCTACCGCTTGGGTAACCGCTTCTATGCTTTCAAGATTAGTAACTGCAAATCTTGAAATGGAATAACCATTTTGCTTTGCATGATCCATCATAATTTTTAGTGGTATAAACATAAAACCTCACAAATTATATTTTTACAACTTTAAAATCTAAAATATTGCATAAATCCATCAACTCTTTTATTACATCTTCATGTACCACTGCAAAATGCTGGGTGCTCCCGGCCTTAATTACTCTCTCCAGGAATTCCAGGACCGGAACGTCCGTTTTTATGCAGAAATGCGGAAATGCTGTCAGTCTTTTGTGGCCGCCCAAAGATGTACCGCTGCTGACTATCATCTGGATGTCGTCCCCGATATCCAGCATGTTGACCATTGTTACCCTGCCAGGCGCTGCAATCAATTCCAGGGTAGCTGAATTTGCATTCTCATAATCACTATCCATATATTCTACATCAGGCACTATTGTTATGTCCTTATAAGACTGGGCAAGTAACGGATTATTGGGTCCGGGATGTCCGGCATTTATGGTACCTTCCTGAGGATTAAAATTCAGTATTTCCGTAAAACCTATGGGTCTTTTTGTAAACAAATATAACAGGTACATTGCCAGGGTACAGGCAATATCGCCTTCGAAACCAATGACTGCACCGATTTCATTATAAATTTCCGGATAAAGGCAGGGTCTCAGTCCTACATTCCTGTGAAGTTCATCACAAACATCATTTAAAGCAAGCGCATTCAGCTTATATTTTATATACATATTTGCCAGTGCAAGCGTTATTTTGGAAGCCTGGAAAAAATCCTTCTCGTTAATATTTTTATCAAGCTTAAATGAATTTTTGTTCCATTCCATAAATTCCTTTATTACATTATCCTCAAGTTTGGATCCTTCCTCCTTTAATTCTGCAATCGTCAAAATCTGCAGGAGCATACCAGTCTTTTTTAAAAGCAAGTATTCATCCATACATGTTGATTTCATCTGATCGTTTCTGAAAGGCAGAAGTCCGATGGTGGAATTTTTTAAAATATTTTTTACTTTAGATGCATTTGCAAAAGAAACAATATCCGATATAACCAGGTCATTATTTGCTTCTCCGATCACAAACTTAAATTTTTTATTAAACCTCTTGATGCTTCCGGAACCTTGAAGAGCGCCGACAATCCCGGAGTTATGATATAGCTCCAATGCTGAATATTGTTTTGTAGTATAGAATCCCGTCATATATTCCCAATATAAAATTGGAATATCTCCTATATTCTTTAAAACTTCAATCCATGCTGCATCTTCTGCCCAGGTTAAGAAACAAACAATAATTAAATCTACTTTTTCTTTTTTAAAGTTGTCTAAAGCTTCTCTTGCGGACCCTATATCAAAGATTATTCCGGGATTTATTAAATTTATGTTTTCTTTTAAAGAATTCTCAATTTTATCAATTTCTTTTTTTAGAAGGGTGCCCAGGTCACCTATTTTGCCACCTTTCTCACCAATACCCAAATCCAAAAACCATTTGGCTTCAAACAACACCAATCCTGCTTTTGGAATCTTATTATTAATTTTCATAATGGCTCCTGATAAAACAATATTATTTTTATTAATACCATCCATACTTAATTTCACTATCCCACATCTTTACTACCCTTTCAGGATCACAGGCCGGATGAATTTCGCTGGAACTAATGATATAGCCTCCATCCTTCTTGCCCCCGTCAAGCGCTTCCCTGACAGCATTATCTATTTCATCCATACTCCAGCTGGTCAGCATCTGTGAATTATCCAAACCGCCGATCATCAGCAGTCCGGGATATTTAGATTTGATTTCTTTGGTACTCATTCCGGCCATTGGTTCTACAGGATGTATCCCGTCTACACCCGCTTTCATCAGGTCCGGTATTATTGCTCTTATGTCACCTTCGGAATGATAAAAAACTTTTATGTTATGCCTGTGCCAGGCGTCCGCATTTTGTTTTACAAAAGGTATTAATTCTTTTTTTAAAAAATCAGGAGAAAAAATAAGGCCTTTGTTCCATGCAATATCACAATAAGATAAAACCGCCGGTGACAGGTTATAATCCGCTATATCGTCAATTCTTTTTTCTTCAAAATCAGCAATTGCCTTTAGCCATTTATGTATTATATCCGGGTATTCCAGATATGCATATGAGAATAGCTCCCAGCCGGCTCTGTTATAAGCCACATCAAGGCCTATTGGACTCTGTGCCATAAACATTACAACATCCCCGAGCTTCTCCTGGAGCTTTTTAAACCTTTCCTTTGGATGTTCAAAGCTTCCTCCCTCGCCTGTATTTGTACCCCAGAGGTTTACCCATCCAGCATAATTGAATTCATCACCCGGGTTGTAAATCTGCAAATCTTCAATGTTTCTTAATATATGCTCTTTGAGCCCTTTGGTATCCGAGAAAGGTTTTTCAATGATCCAGCTGGTCCACCATTCATCTTTATACACAAACCCGTCTTTTTCTTTTCTGATCCCTTCCTCGATAACCGAAGGTACGGTTTCACAGCAGTCGACATTTTCCGAAAGCACCTCGCATACCAGATCAGTATAATTATCAGCAGTGACCTTTTGCCCGGTACAATACTGAACAACCTCAAAATTTTGAATAAAATCATTGATCGGCACCCTGTCAGCTTCCTTATTATTAAGTGTCATCTCCAGCCTTTTTCGGGCAGACATTTTTTCCCTGCTAAAATCACGCATATATTCCTCCTCTCTACTCCTTTAAAGATCCTGAAACAAGGCCCCTTATAAAATATTGCTGCGCTAAAAAATAAATCAAAACCATAGGTACTGTGATGACAAACAATCCCATCATTGTAAGGGGCACATCAATATTGTATCTTGATTTAAATACTGTAATACCGGTCATAAGAGTCTTGAAATTATCTTTCTGCAGAAAAATCAGCGCAAGAAGCAGCTCATTCCATACCCACAGGGCATTTATTACAATAAGAGTCATGATAGGCGGCATTGACATAGGGATTAAAATATTCTTTAAAATCCTTATTGAATTGCAGCCATCTATAGAAGCACTTTCAATTATTGATTGCGGAATACTCCTGAAAAAAGTGGTCAGCAGATATATTGAGAATGGCAGCAGCAATCCTATATATATCAGAACTATGCCTGTATATGAATTGGTCAATTTTATTTTAGACATAAAGACAAAGAGCGGGATAAGCATTATTACCGGAGGTACCATCATCAGAGATATTATGAATTTCAGTATCCCTTCTCTCATTTTGAATCTGTATCTTGATAGAGCAAAGGCAGCAAGAAGTGCAATTACCAGGGAAACCAACACGCTTGCAACAGTAAGGATAACAGAATTTAAAAACCATCTCGGAAAATTTTCGCCCAGGAAAACTTCCTTAAAATTTTGCAATGCAATTGAGTGGGGAAATCCGAATCTGTTGGCTATATAATCAGGTTTTGACTTCAATGCGGTATTTATCATAAAAAAAACCGGGAAAAGGGACAGTAATGCCAGAAGTATCATCATGACCTGCCTGCTTGCAAGGGCAAAATAATTTCTCTTCATTTTCATAGGGCAGTCCCTTTCTTATTGTCTGACTTTATATTTGCCTTGAACATTTTATTTTTCAATCCACTTCTTCCCTTCCAAATAATCTTGCATAAACTATTATCAATGCAAGCATTATAATGAAAAGTATTACCGAGCTTGCAGTTCCCATGCCCATGTTGTTATCCCTGAAAGCCGTAGTGTATATATAAAATTCCGATACAATGGTAGAGTTGCCTGGACCTCCCCTCGTGAGCGTGAATACATAATTAAATATCCAGGCAAACATCGTTATTATAAGGATTACCGAAAGGAATGATATGACGTTTATACATTGCGGGATTGTTATATAAATATGTTTTTTGATCCATGATGCCCCATCAATCTCTGCAGCTTCATACAGTTCCTGGTTTACGCTGAGTAATCTTGCAAATATCATGATTATGGAAAAACCAAGCTCTTTCCACATGATTACAAACATCAGTATAATTATCAGCAGTGACCTTTTGCCCGGTACAATACTGAACAACCTCAAA
>JAMCVO010000333.1 GCA_023475715.1 Actinomycetota bacterium | reverse complement strand
GATAAGCTTGAAAGGAGAAAGAACCTAATATTCCGACAATAAATGATGTGATTTTAAATGAAAAATGCGGTGCATTTGTAACCATAACCCTGAACGGAAAATTACGGGGATGTATCGGGAACATCAGGGCTGTTAATCCATTGTGGGAAACAATAAAAATGATGGCAAAAGAGGCGGCATTAAATGATCCCCGTTTTTATCCACTGATACCAAGGGACATCGAAAATATAGAGATCGAAATATCGGTTCTTTCTCCTTTCAAGCTTATCAACAATATAAATGAAATCATAATCGGAAAACATGGTTTATTCATAAAAAAGGGATTTTACCAGGGCCTTTTGCTGCCTCAGGTAGCAACTGACTATAATTGGGATCGGATACAATTCTTAAAAGAAACCTGCAACAAGGCTGGTTTATACGAAAACAGCTGGCAGGAAAAAAACTGTGAGATTTATATTTTTTCTGCAACAGTATTCAGTGAAGAAGAGCCGGATCTTTCTTAAAGATACTTAGCAACCACATCTTAACCGATAAAATCTAATTCAAATATGTTTTATCGGAAAATTTATCCGTTGTTAATAATATTATTATTGCTGCCATCTGAAGTTATATTGTTTCCAATCTCGTTAATCTCTTTTTTTGCTTCATCAGTAGCTTTTTTTGTACTTTCCTTGAAACCATTAATTGCCTGACCCAGTGATTTTCCAATTTCGGGTAATTTTCTGGGGCCAAATATAATTAAGGCTATAACCAGAATTATAACCAGCTCCTGCCATCCCAGTCCGAACATTTATAAGCACTTCCTTTCAAAAATTTGTGCGCATATTAGAATAGTTAATATAGATTAGAATATTATTAATAAAAAATCAATTAAATCAACTATTTAAAAAGTTTTGCAAGTATCATTGACAATTCATATAGTAAGACCATCGGAACTGCAAGGACAAACATTGTAACAGGGCTCCAGTCAGGAGTAATAACTGCACTCAAAAGCAGTATCGTTATATATACTATGCGCCATTGTCTTCTCAATGTAGCAACTTTTAATACGCCTGCCTTAATCAGGAAAAGCAGCACAAGAGGTGTTTCAAAAGCAACGCCACCCCCAAACATAAACCAACCGACAAAACTAATATATTTTGTTACACTCAAATTTGCCTTTAATGACGCTCCCTGATTCATGAGCCACCTGATTGATATGGGGACCAAAAACCTGTAAGCAAAGAAAAATCCTCCGGCAAATAATATAAAAAATAATATTAAAATTACCGCCATATATTTCCTTATTTTTTGGGTGACGGCCGGAGAAACAAATACTGCAATCTGATAAGCCAGTAAAGGAGACGCAGTAATAATTGCACAAAAAAATGAAATCTTAACATTAACAAGAAAAGGCTCCATAATTTCCAGAAATACAAGATCCGTGGTTAAAAATGTTGATGTAAGAAAATGCAGAATCTTACTATGAAAAGGATAATAAGCAATAAAGGCAACAACAAATACAATCAGGACGACCAGCAGGCGCTTCCTGAGCTCATCAAGGTGATCAATAAATGACATCTTCGTGCCGCTGCCATCATCCGGACCAAAAAGAAAATGTACAGGATTTTCTGCTTCTGTCTCTTTTTCTGATTCATCTCCGGATTTATTCTGATTTTCCGCCGTGTTTTTTTGCTCTCTTTTTCTGAAAATATTAACCATTTCTGTTTTCTGCCATTTTTTATTTTTTTATATTATACTTTTTATTTTTAACTGTTCAATTATCTATTTATATTTCTCTATTTATATTTCTCCATTTTGCTGGCATTAAAAACATTGGACAGTATATTGAGTCTCTCGTTTTCCTCCGTAAGTCTTGGCTGGCAATAATCCTCAAGCATTGTTGTAATCAATACCGTATTTATATATTTGCCTTCATAAAATATATGTTTGGTAATTATGCCCTGTCTTACTTCATCATTATACATCTGGTCAAAAAATAAATTGCCAAGCCCGTAAAAAACTGCTGCGTTATTATAAAATTCTATAGCCTGAGGGTGATGTGCCTGACTTCCGCTGACAATATCGGCTCCTGCCGCAGCTATTCTTCGGAAATCTTTCACCTGTGCAGCAACAGGCAAGTAATCATATACCTCAATGTGCTGAAAAGTAAATATTACGTTATATCCCTCTTCCTTAAGTTCCTTTATTTCCTTTTCATATACCTCATAATCGGGAGGTGCCGCTCCTGCTTTTTTATCCGTAGCCCAGTAAGAAGCCGGCCCGAATTGATTGCAGCCAAGAAATGCGATTTTATTCCCGTTAATATTGAATCTGGCAGGTTTATACGCTTCTTCAAGATTCCGGCCACCCGCGAAATACTGCCACCCTTCTTTTTCATACATTTCAAGCGTATAAATCATCCACTGCGGCCCGTAATCATTCATATGGTTTCCGGTCAGCTCAATAACATCTGCGCCAACATATTTCAGCAAATCTATGTATTTGGGATCACTGCTAAAGATAATCTCTTTTTCTCTGTCTCTGGGATTTCCTTCAACAAAAGTAATTTCGTTGCTGATATGGGTAATATCGGCATCCTTTAAGATTTCCGCTATTTTTTCTCCAGGGTACAAAACACCTTTTTCTTCCATTTTGTTTGCAGTCCCTCTTACAAGAGCCGTGCAACCCGTCATGTTCAATATGGTTAATTTATCGGTTTTTCTGTTGGTTATTTTATCTTTGTCAATTGCCTTAACGATCATATTAGCTTTGTCTGAATCATCTCCGCTTATAGTTATCTGAACGGCAAATGGATTATTAATTAATTTGCTTTCTCTGTCAAATATAGACTGCCCGTTAACATTCAAAACTTTATATTCCCTGATTATTTCCTCAAAAGAAATAACTGAAAAATAATTTCCGGGACCAATCAGTTTTTGCTTAACTTCCTTATAATCATCTGCTGTTTCAAGATTCTCTATTTTGCATTCTCCAAGAACTTTTTCCAGAATATTAAGAATCTGCCTGTTCAGGATCAACCTGGAATTTGATTTATTATTTACGATATAGTTTAAGGAATTTTCATCTCCCTGCCAGAACTTAACGAAATCGTCAAATTGCAGATTATCACAATATGTATAAAAACTGCTGACCGGTACCAGAACATAACTTCCAATGACAGCTTCTTCAGAACTGCCGACATCAATTTTTTTAAAGTTTACGGTAAAATCACCGGAACTTATCTTGTCTGCGTCGCTTATTTCCTGAAATTTGGCATCTGTGTTTTCTTCAGTTGCTTTTTTTATTTCATTTATCAGAATTGCCCGCAAGAAATCCGGGATATCGTCTTCAATATAAGCATTTATAACATTTTTCTGTGATCCGGAAGCCACTTCTTCGCTGTTTGATTTCTCTTCCTTAACATTGACTGCGTCCTTATTTTCTGATATGCCTGACGATGCAGACATACTCCGGGCAGCTGAGGTGTTCTGGCTGTCATCAACTTCGGTAATTCTGATTATATCCAGATCTTTAATTGCCTGGCATGACAGAAGAAAAAGCAAAGAAAAAACAAAAACAAGAGTCATGAAAATTAAGAATAACTCTTTAAAAATTCTGTTTTGCATATTGAATTAAAATAATTTTATAAAATTACGCACTTTTTATTTTTTAATTAAAGCTCGCTTCATATAATGATCTTAAAAAATCCTTCTTTTCAATATCATTCATGGGTCTGGGCTGGCAGTAATCATCAATAATTGTCGGTATCAGCTGAGTACTTATATATTTTCCATTATAAAAAACATGTTTGGCAATTATACCCTGTCTTGTTCCCAAAGATTGCATCTGGTCAAAAAACAAATTACCCAGCCCGTAGCATATCAGGCTGTCCCTGGTTATTTCAAAACCCATAGGCTGGTGAGCCTGGCTGCCGTTTACAATATCTGCACCCGCATCACGCATCATCCTGAAATCTTCGACTTGCTTGTCAAGTGGAGAGTAGCTATATGATTCCTCATACTGAAAAGTAAAAATTACATTGTATCCCTGTTCCTTAAGTCTCTTAATCTCACTTAAATAATAAGAATTATCGGGAGGAGCGGAGCCTGCACTATTTCTTGTCGCCCAGTCATAAGAAGGCCCGAACTGGTTAAAACCCAGAAAAGCAATTTTATTCCCATTCATATTATATAAAGCCGGCTCTTTTGACAAAGAAAGGTTTGGCCCTCCGCCAAAATACTTCCATCCCAGTCCTTCATAGATTTTAAGTGTGCTTTCAAGATATTGGGAACCGTAATCATTAAGGTGATTGCCCGTGAGTTCAACCAGGTCAGTTCCAATGGATTTAAGAAGTTCAATATAGCCTGGTTTACTGCAAAAAATCGTTCCGCTCTGACCAGCATTGCAATCTTCCTTGAAAGAAATCTCATTGCTGATGTGCGTAATATCTGCATTTTTTAAGATTTCCGCTATCTTTTCTCCGGGATATAAAGCTCCTTTTGAATCCATTCTGTTCGCAACTCCTCTGACAAGTGCAGTAACTCCTGTCATATTAATTACAGTCAATTTATCGGAGTCTCTGTTCGAAAAGAAAGTTCTTTCAAAAGCTTCTTTAAGCTTTTGTGCCTTTTCAAAATCATAACCGCCAAAACTGACTGAAAAAGAAAATGGATAACTTTCATAAGAAAAATCTTTATCAAAAACAGATTTGCCGTCTATGTTTAAAACCTTGAATTCTTTTCTAAGCTCTTCAAAAGGAATGACTGCAAAAGAATCAGGATTACTTTCAAGACTTTTTTTAATTTCACCGCCGCTGACAATCTTGATATTACTATTTTTCCTATCGCCAAAAACAACTGAGATAATCTTTTCGGTTTCTTCTGTCAAAAAAAGAACTGTTCCTGTGCCATCGTTTAAATCATTTCCATAGCTGTCTGAAGTAGTTGAACTGTCTGCATCTGAATTTTTAATATTTCCCCCGACTTTAATTGCTAT
>JAMCVO010000477.1:4156-4982 GCA_023475715.1 Actinomycetota bacterium | reverse complement strand
AGTTTTTAGATTAAAAAACCAAACCTTAAAAGAGGAGTTATTATTTGACTCTGTAAAAACCGCTGATAATTTTTTTATCAGAGCATTCGGACTTATTTTTAGAAGAGAACTCAAACCTGACGAAGGTCTGCTTTTTTATAAATGCAACAGCATTCAAACATTCTGGATGAGATTTGCGGTAGACGTAATTTTTCTGGATAAAAATAACAAAATATTGGCCTTGATTGCAGGATTAAAACCTTTCAGGGTAACTCCATTTATAAAAGGTGCCGATAAAGCATTGGAATTGCGAAAAAGTTCAATAAAGAATTCAGAGCTTGAGTTAGGCGACATGCTCCTATTTGAATAGTCTTTGTTTTTGATAAAAAGTATAAACCGAAAATAACAGTGGGGAAAAGGCTCTATAGATAAAATATGAATTCAAAAAGGCAACCAGAAGGGTGTATTTGTATTATATATTGTAATAAAAAATAAGGTGGAGACTTTATATGTTTTATCATCACTTTAGAAATTATGGCTGCAGATTAAGCACTGATTATTTCTATAAAAATTCAAGAGTAGCAGTCTTAGAAAATGAATATCTTAGAATCTCAGTTCTAATAGATAAAGGAACAGATATATTTGAATTTTTATATAAACCAAGGGATATAGATTTTATGTGGTTATCACCCTGGGGAATAAAATCACCATCCAAATTTGTATCCACAATACCTTCAAAAGAAGGTAATTTTATGGATTATTATGAAGGTGGATGGCAGGAGATAATTCCAAATTTTGGGCATGGTGGTATGTATAAGGGTGCCGAAGAAGGAGTTCATGGTGAAAT
>JAMCVO010000477.1:0-4146 GCA_023475715.1 Actinomycetota bacterium | reverse complement strand
TTCCTTCATTTTCAGGCTTGAAAATATATTTTATCTTATTTTTTGGTATATCGATAATTACACTATCGTCCAGAAATATACCTCCAAAGGTAGGATGGTGGTATGTATAAGGGTGCCGAAGAAGGAGTTCATGGTGAAATCTGTCTCATACCGTGGGAATACCAGGTAATTGAAGACAATCCATTAGAGATCTCAATAAAATTTATGGTAAGAACTTATAGGACACCGTTTTATTTAGAAAAAACCCTTACGCTTAAGGCAAATGATCCAAAACTTTATATATCTGAAACATTAAAAAATGAAGGATATACAGATATTGAGCTTATGTGGACCCACCATCCTACCTTTGGAGGTATATTTCTGGACGATAGTGTAATTATCGATATACCAAAAAATAAGATAAAATATATTTTCAAGCCTGAAAATGAAGGAAAATATGATGAAATAGAAGATCTAAAAATAAAATGGCCTGAAATAAGGGGGTATAGTGGAAAAATCATAGATTTCAGCAAATCACCTACCTTAGAAGATGAAAGCCAAAGCATAGACGAAGCATGTCTGCAATTGCTTGAGGATGGCTGGTATGCTGTAACCAATACTGATAAAAAAGTTGGATTTGGTTTGCGATGGGATTTAAAAATGTTTCCATACTTATGGATATGGCGAATGTATGGAAAAGGTTGCAAGACTGCGCCATGGTGGGGAAGAGTATCCTGTATGGCCCTTGAAATGTGTTCAAGTTTTTCTCCAATTGGTTTAAATGAAGCTATAAAAAATAAAACTGCAATAAGAATGAAACCCCAGCAAGAAATAAGCACTTCCTTCATTGCATTAGCTTATGAAAATGCTGTAAGTGTAAATGGAATAGATTTAGAAGGTAATATTAAATAGTGATCGAATTACAGAAATGATTTTTTATTGCCGGAATTGACTCATCCTTAATTATTAGCTCAGATCAGTCAGCTCAGCTTATTCTTTATGACTTCAGCTATTTTCTTAGCAAATCCTTCTGTTTCTTTCTGAGTCGGACCTTCCACCATTACGCGGCACAAGGATTGGGTGCCGGAGTATCGGACAAGTACACGGCCCCTGTCCCCAAGCTCTTTTTCTACTTCTTCTATTGCATTTATAATTTCAGGGTATTCCTCTAGCGGAGGCTGGCTTTTAACATTGACATTTATTAAAACCTGGGGAAAGACCTCCATTATTTTCGAAAGCTCCGAAACCGGCTTGTTTTCTTTTTTTATAACTGCCAGAAGCTGCAGTGCGGATAATATGCCATCGCCATTTGTATGGTGATCCAGAAAAATTATATGCCCAGAATCCTCGCCGCCTATTATTGCATCTTTTTTCTGCATTTCTTCAAGCACATATCGGTCCCCGACCCTGGCTCTTACATGTTCTATCCCCATTTTTTTAAGTGCTATAGAAAGCCCGATATTACTCATAACTGTTGTAATAAGGATATTATTTTTCAGTTTGTTCTCGGTTTTTAGATTTTTGGTACAAATTGCCAGTATCTGGTCACCGCTTACAATGCTGCCCTTATCATCAACAACGATCAGTCTGTCACCATCGCCATCGAAAGCCAGACCAATATCAGCTTTTGTTTGCCGTACTTTTTTAGCAAGGGCTTCAGGATGAAGCGCCCCGCTGTTTAAGTTTATATTCTTCCCGTCGGGGCTTACATTCATGGTAATCACATTTGCTCTCATTTCCCTGAACAATACCGGTGCCACTTTATAGGTTGCGCCGTTCGCGCAATCAAGAACGATTTTCATACCTTCCAGGTTAAGGTTCCTGGGAAATGTTTGCTTCAAAAATACTATATAGCGGCCAAGAGCATCATCTTCACGATAAGCTCTTCCGAGCTCCTCCGGAGGGGCGAGTTTTTCAGAAATCTTTTTTGAAAATATAAGCTCTTCAATCTGAAGCTCCTGCTGGTCTGTCAGCTTAAAGCCTGTTTTTGAAAATATCTTAATTCCATTGTCTTCAAAAGGATTATGGGAGGCAGAAATCATTATTCCTGCGTCCGCATCCAGATTTGTTGTTATGAATGCGGCGCCGGGAGTTGGAATTGGCCCTATAATTACTGCATCTGCTCCCATTGAAGTTATGCCTGCTACCAGGGCGTTTTCAAGCATATATCCGGAAAGTCGGGTATCTTTTCCGATAACTATTCTGGGCCTGTGCCCCTCTTTTTTTAATATGCAGGCCACCGCCTGTCCGATTTGCATTGCCATCTCGGATGTTATCGGATATTTATTGGCTATGCCTCTTACTCCATCTGTTCCGAATAATTTTTCCATATTTTATTTTCTTCCTTCGGTTTCATGATTCTGCCTCAGCTTAACAATTGTGTCTGGCGGGTAGTAACCTCTTCCGTTTGCATTGGGATAAAGCAGCACGTTCCTGCCAAGGAGACTGCCGGGAGCAGTGACACTGTTGCATCCGGTTTCCACGCCGTCAGCTAAAATTGCGCCAAACTTGCGCAAGCCGGTTTCATATTTCCTGCCATCGATATTCAGAGTTATCTTTGATTCTATTATTTTCAGGTTTGCAAGCTTTGTGCCTGCCCCCAGATTTACCTTGCCCAGGATGCTGTCGCCAATATATGCGAAATGCCCGGCTTTACTTTCACCCAGCATAACTGAATTTTTCATCTCGGTAGTATGCCCGACCACACATTTGTTTCCCACAATCACATTGCCTCTTATATAAGCTCCATGCCTGATTTCAGTATTATCCCCGATTATGGTTGGGCCCTTTATCAGCGCCCCTGGCTCTATCACCGTTCCCTTGCCGATGTATATTTCATCATCCATAAGGGAAACTCCGGCATAAATAATAGCAGCATTTTCAAGCACTGCCCCATCCTTTTTAACTATTCCTTTGGCTGTATCAATAGTAAAACCTGATTCCAATACTTTGCCATCATAAATAACCATATCCTTACTTAAAAAGGAGGAGCCCTTCCTTAAATTTGAGACATTCGGGGTGATATTATTTTTTATATATTTACTGATATTCTTAAGCCCATCCCAAACATAATCAGCATTTTTAAACAGCTCCTTCAGATGGTTACCCTCAAGGTCAAAAAAATCTTCTGCTTTTAGCATTTTTACCCTTTTTTAATAATAAATATATATTAAATAAATTAATTTTTAGGATCAGTTTCTTTTGCTTTTTTCCTGGTTTTCGACCTTAAAAAATTAAGAGCGGCAGGGATAGCCGAAACCACAATTATAACAGCAAGAATGGGTAATAAATATTTATCAATACTGGGAATCAACCTGCCAAGGTAATAACCAGCCATAGGTATTGATGCTGCCCATAATGCTCCGCCGACAATATTAAAAACAATAAATGTCCGGTAATTCATTTTCCCGATTCCGGCAACTATTGGTGCAAAGGTCCTTATGAAAGGTAAAAATCTTGCCAGCACTATTGTCTTGGAACCATGTCTTTCATAAAAACCCTGGGCCTTGACGAGATTTTCTTTTTTAAAGAGACGGGAATTTTCTCTTCTGAATAATTTGCGTCCAACCCTGTAACCAAAAGTGAAACCGACACTGTCGCCAAGTACCGCACCTGCAAAAACAATACCTATTAAAATCCATAAGTTCAAATAATTCTGGGAAGTATTCGGGATTTTTGTTGATGCAAGAAGGCCCGCAGTAAAAAGCAAACTGTCGCCTGGCAGGAAAAATCCAATCAGCAGTCCTGATTCTGCAAATATGATTGCGAAAATACCGATATATCCAACAGTCTTAATAATTGAGACTAAATCCAGATGTAGAATTGCATCCATTTAAATCCTTTATTTGTTAATTTATAAATTTATTCTTACAAATTCATTCATAGCAGGTTTTTCCTGGCAAGTATAAACAGCACTATTCCTGAAATAAGTGCAGTTATACCTATGATAGTTATAAAACCATAGTTAAAGTCTCCCCAGGGAACTCTGACATTCATTCCAAAAAAAGATCCTATTATTGTAGGTATTGCCATTACGATGGTTATCGATGTTAACAGTTTCATGACCATGTTCAGGTTGTTATTTATGATTGAAGCAAAAGCATCCATGGTACCGCTGAGGATATTGCTATAAATCGTAGCCATTTCAATAGCCTGTCTGTTTTCAAT